>JBKJQK010000427.1:0-12459 GCA_046594095.1 Anaerolineae bacterium
GGCCCCGTCGCCCGCCACTTGACATCGAATCTGAGCCTTTGGCCCGGCTCGTAGCTCTCCCGAGTGAGGCGCACGCTTTCAAGGATGACGGGCGGCAGAAGCGCGTTCAGGTCGAACCGCCCGCCCGTGCTGAGCGTAAGGGTAAGCGTGCCGCTCACGGACAGCTTGGCCCCGGGCTTGGGGTCGGTGTCAAGAATCTCCTTCTCAGGCTTGAAATCGCCGGCCTCGGTGAGCACGAGTGTCCAGCCGACTCCGCGCAGGGTTTGGCTGATGGTGTCATCAAACTTGCGCCCAACCAGGTCGCGCGGCACGTCGATGGCGGGCACCAGCTTTGCCACGGTCAGGGTAACGACACTGTTTTGCTGCAAGCGGGTTCCGGCGGGCGGATTCTGAGCCAGAACAATCGGTTGGGTGGCATTGGGATCGGGCCGCTCCTCGATCCGGGAAACCAGTCCAAGCTGTCCCAATTGGGCTTGCGCCACGTCGACCGGGAGGCTGATGACTGACATGACCGTCACCACGGCCGGCGCCGCCAGCGTCACCTGCGGCCCAGCCGAAGTGACAACCGCGATGGGCACTGGCGTAGGAGCGAGCCCGCGGGCTGGATCCGTGTAGGCCCGATACACGAAAGCGTACAGGACGATCAGACCGGCCAGGCACACAATCACGACCAGGCCGAGCATCCACAGCAGGATGTCGGTCGAGCCCCGGCCCGACTCGGCGGCGCCGTACGCCCCCGTCGCGCCGGTGAAGGCGCCTGAAGAACCGGTCATGCCCGGCGACCCGTCCTGGCCGCGCGGGAGCGCCGGCTGGGCGACGCTGTCTTGGAGGCGCGGGGAAGGACGAAGTGCCGGGATCGGCGCGCTCCGAGCGGCCTGAGCCGGAGAACTATTTCCCGGCCCGGACTTGCTGTTGCCGGACGGCATCATCCGGGACGCCTGGGTGCCGGACGATGGCGCCGCGGGCTGAGCGAGGGTGTACTCCTCGCCCTGCTGGAGATACGCCGTAAGCACGCGGGCCAGCTGGTCGGCGTCGCGATAGCGATTGGCCGGGTCCTTTGACAAGACGCGCCGGACGATGGCCTCCAGCTGGAGGGGAACGTTTGGGTTTAGCGCAGTCAGGTCGGGCGGCTCGGAGTTAAGATGCTGGCGGGCCAGCTCGCGGGCATCCTTGCCATCAAACGGCAATTTGCCGGCGAGCATCTCGTACAGAATGACCCCGATGCTGTAGACGTCGCTGGCTGGCGTGGGCGAATTGCCGGTAGCCTGCTCCGGCGCGTAGTATTGGGGCGTGCCCCATACGACATCGCTCTTCTCCGCAACCATGGAGGTATAAGCCCGGGCAATTCCGAAGTCGGTCACTTTGGCCCGCCCCTCGGGGGTCAAGATCACATTCTGAGGCTTGAGATCGCAATGAACCAGGCCGCGGCGGTGCGCGAAGCCGACACCTTCGGCCACCTGGCGGGCGATGTCAACGGCCTCGGCAATGCCAAATGGGCTCCCAGAAATCGTCCGCTCACGGATTGCCTGTTTGAGGTCCTGGCCGTCGGCGTACTCCATCACGATGTAGTGGCGCGGGACGTTGTTGATCAGGTCCTTGCCCACGTCATGAATCGTGACGATGTTTGGGTGATTGAGATTTGCCGCGGCCTGGGCCTCTTCTCGAAACCGCTGCACAAAGGTGGGATCCTGAGCGAACCGGTCGCGCAGGGTCTTGATCGCGACAATGCGGCTGAGCAGGGTGTCCTGCGCCTTATAGACGGTGGCCATGCCACCGCTGGCGATGACGGCCAGCAAGCGATAGCGGTTGTTCAACAGTGGCGAGACTTGCGACATGGCGTAATGGAAGGCATTGTAACGGGTGCCCGGCGCGCAATGGGTGCGCTATCATCACCGCCATGAGTTCGAAAGATGCGGCGCCCGCCAGCACGGGGGGGCCCGGGCGAGTCGTCCTTGGCCTGATCCGGACAATGCGTCCGCGACAGTGGGCAAAGAATGCGTTTGTTTTCGCGGCTTTGGTGTTCGACGGCAAGTTGCTCCAGCCCGGGCCGTTGGCGGCCACGATTGGGGGCTTCGTCGCGTTGTGCATGCTTTCGTCGTCGGTCTATCTGCTCAACGACGCCGTCGACGTTGAAAAGGACCGCCAGCATCCCAAGAAACGCAATCGGCCCATCGCGCGGGGCGATGTATCCCCCAGCCTGGCGATCGCGCTTTCGGCCGTTCTGGGTGTGGTCACCCTCGGGTTTTCGTTCTTGCTGAATTCCACGTTTGGCTGGATCGGGCTGATATATCTCGCCCTGAATGTGTGGTACTCGTATCAGCTCAAGCATGTCGTCATCGTCGACGTGCTCACGATCGCGGCCGGTTTCGTTTTGCGTGTCGCCGCCGGCGTGCCGCTGGTGAGCGCCGAGCGCTTCTCGCCCTGGCTGTTCGTGTGCATGTCGCTCCTGGCCCTGCTGATCGGATTCGGGAAGCGCCGCCAGGAGCTGGTCGAGCTGAAAGGCCGGACCAGCACCCGGGCAATTCTGGGCGAGTACAACCTGCCGCTCCTTGATCAGATCATCGCAATCGTCACGTCGGCTGCCCTGGTCTCCTATAGCTTCTATACTTTTTCGGCGCCGCAGCTTCCCGCCAACCACAGCATGATGCTGACGATTCCATTCGTCATGTATGGGGTGTTCCGCTATCTGTATCTGGTCCACGTCCGAGGTGACGGTGGCGCTCCCGAGGAAATCATCTTCAAGGACCGGCCCATTCAGATAACCGGCGCGCTCTGGGCGCTGTCGGTCGTCGCCGTCCTATATGTGTTGCGTTAGTCAGTTATGTGGCATGATTTCGGGCGGCATGGCCGTTCCGTCGCGGGCCGCCGAAATCGTGGTTCAATAGGGCCTAAGGCGCTCGGATTCGGCCGCCAGAATCGATTGCCGGCCGCGCCGGCCAAAACGGAGGAAATATGAAACGTTATACCCTTGCCCTCGCTTCGGGAGCCGCAGTCCTGCTCCTGAGCGCGTGCGGATCCCCGCAGAGCAATTCCAACAGCCAGAACCAGGCTGAACCGACCAGGCCCGCCGCCACGCCAAAACCGGTCGAAGCGGCCCCGACGAAACCAGCCGCCGCGCCAACCCAGCCGCCCGCCGCGCCGAAGCCCACGGAGGCCGCGAAACCCGCCGCGGGTGAAACCGTGAACGTCGGCGCGCTTGATCAGAATCTCGACACGCTCAAGAGCTACAAGCTGAACTGGTCCATGGCCTGGGAGGGCAAGGATGAAAAGGGCGCGCCCCAGGCCGGGAGCATGGCCTGGCTCCAGGAATACATCAACGCCAGCAAGGACCAGCACCTCAAGATGACGACCAAGACGGACGAGAAACCCGCCGGCGAATCGGTCGAGTGGTTCCAGGTCGGGGATGCTTTCTACATCTACTCCTCCGACAAAACGGCGACCGAACGGTGCTTTGGAATGTCCAGCAACGATACGAAAAACAAAACTTCAGCACTCAATCCCAACTCAATCCTGGGCGCGCTCAACAACCTCAAACTTGTCAAGCGCGGCGACACGGTGAACGGCATTGTCGCCGACCAATATCAGATTGTCGACCAGGTCGCCGGCCTTGGCCTGTCCGCTGCGGTGGCCGGCTCGGTATGGTTGGCCCGCGATGGCGGCTACGTTGCGAAATATACGTCGATCACAAAGGGCGCGAATCTCGGAATTTTCAGCACCGCGAAGGGCGAAGGCACCTTGACCGTTACCTATGACGTGACCGAGGTCAACAAGATCAACGCCATTGCGGTCCCAGCGGATTGCGCGAAACCGGGCACCGGCCTGCCTGTGCCAAAAAATGCGACCGATCAGGCTTCGATGGGCCCGATGACGACCTTCAAAGTCACCGATCCGCCCAAGACCATAGCCGACTTCTACAAAAAAGAGCTTGCGGCCCTGGGCTACAAGATGACGTCGGAAGACGCCTATGGCGACATCTTCAGCCTGGCCTTCTCCAAAGACGCGGCGATCGTCAACATTATGATCACGAAGGAAAGCGACGCGACCACGGTATTGATTACCGAGGCGAAGTAAGCCGCGTCAGACCGCGCCAGCAAACAGCCCGGACACGAATGTCCGGGCTGTTTTGCTGGCGGTAACATTCAAGACGTGGCCATCACCTCAAGCGCATGCGCGAAGATCATCCTGTGCGGCGAACACTCAGTGGTGTACGGCCGGCCCGCCATTGCCCTGCCTTTGCCGCGCCTGCGCGCGCGGGCGACGGTCGAGGCCCGCGATGAGGTCGGGGATGGGCGCCCGGACGACATCGAAATCATCGCCCCGGACATCAACGCCCGCTACTGGATGCGCCTGCAATCCGGGCGGCCGCTCGCCCGCATCGTTGCGCTCACCCTCGACACGCTTGGGATCGGCCCGGACCAGCCCGAGTGGCGGCCCTTCACGCTCACCATGACGTCGGACATCCCGGTCGGGGCCAACCTGGGCAGCGGCGCGGCCGTTTCAGTGGCTGCGGCCAGGGCCACCGCGGCGTTCTTTGACCGGGCGCTGGACACCGCCGTCCTGAGCGCGCTCGCCTATGAGATTGAGCAGATGCATCACGGAACGCCGAGCGGCATTGACAACACTGTGGTCGCGTATGAACAACCGGTGTGGTTCATCCGCGGACTCGCCCCGGTGCCGCTCGGCGCCGCGGCCGCGCTTCCCCTGGTCATCGGCGACACGGGCTCAGTGACGCCGACAAAGGTGCCGGTGGCGGACGTTCGCGCGGACTGGCTGCGCGACCGCGACGGACTCGAAGCAATCTTTGATGAGATTGGCGGGCTGGCGAGCGTTGCGCGCGCGGCGCTCGCAACTGGCGATCTGCCCCATTTGGGCCGGGCGATGGACGAAAACCATGCGCTGTTGCAGGCGCTGACCGTCAGCAGCCCTGCCCTTGACGCGCTGTGCGGGGCCGCGCGCGCGGCGGGCGCGCTCGGAGCCAAGATGTCGGGCGGCGGACGAGGCGGAAACATGATCGCCCTCGCCCGCGACGACGCGCACGCGGAGGCGCTTATGGCGGCCTTGCTGGCCGCGGGCGCCACCCGCGCCCACCGGAGCTGATGTCGTGAAGTCTTTCGCTCGGTTCGTCCTGGGCGCGACGGTGGCCGGAACCACGGTCCTGGGCGGGGTGGCCCTTGCGACGGCCGGTTTGGCCGCCCTTCTCAGCCGGCCCCTCCGCACTTTTGATCCGCGCAAGTCGCCGGTGCGGCGCGGGGCGGCCTGCGACGATATCGCCTTCGAGCCGCGCGGCGGCGGGCCGCGCCTGGCCGCCTGGTCGCTGCCCGCGCCAGGCGCACAACGGTCGCTTATCCTCACTCATGGCAAGGACGCCAGCCGCACGGCCGAGTTCTTCGGTCGCTTTGCGGAATTTGGAATGAAACTGCAGGCGCGCGGCTATCACGTGGTGATGTTGGACATGCGCGGCCACGGCCGGAGCGAGGCGGGCGGGCACACCTTTGGCGCGCGCGAGCGGCGGGATGTGCTGGGAGCCTTCGACTGGTTTCGCGCCCGCGGATTCGGGGCAGCATCGATCGGCTTGCTGGGCGTGTCGATGGGGGCGGCGGCCAGCATCGGCGCGCTCGAAGCCGAACCCGATATCCGGGCCGTCGTTGCCGATTGCTGTTATGCCGATTTCCCGGCGCTGGTCGGCAATCGCTGGCGGGCGCTCACCCGGCTTCCCGAGATCTTCGCCCTGCCCGGCTGGTGGCTGGCCCAGCGCCTGGCTGGGTTCGATCTGAGCGAGGCCCGACCCGTCCGCTGGATCCGGCAGGTTGACGGGCGGCGCGTGTTGATCATTCACGGAGACCGGGATCGGGTCGTGCCCGTCCAGGACGCATACTCCCTATGGGCGGCCCGGCCTGAATCCGAGCTTTGGATCGTGCGGGGGGCCCGGCATGGCGGATGCTATGCCCGCGATCCGGAGGCCTATTTGTCCCGGGTCTGCGCGTTTTTCGACGCGCGTTTGCTGTAATCTGTCCAGACATGTTCAGCGCGTTCAACTGATCCTCCACACTGCGCCCTTTCGCGCGCGGCGTGTTCGCCAGCTTTCTGGAACACGGATTACATGGATGCGCGCGGATCGTCACGAATCAAGAAATGGATTCATCCGTGGAAGTTCGTGCCCATCCGTGGAATCCGTGTTCCATACGATCGCGCGAAGAGGACCGGCCGGCCCTTCGACAGGCGCGGATTACCGCGCCGCGCAGGGACCGGCACGTGTATGCGGCGGCGGGTCGAGCCTAAAGCCGGGCGATCACCGCGTCGGCCATCTCGACCGTGCCGACGATGGTGGCGCCCGGAGAGCGCACATCCCCGCAGCGCAACCCCGCGTTTAGGGCGGCTTCGACGGCGGCCTCGATCACGCCGGCCTCGGCCACCAGACCGAATGACCAGCGCAGCATCATCGCGCAGCTCAAGATGGTGGCCAACGGATTCGCCACACCCTTGCCGGCGATGTCGGGGGCGCTGCCGTGGATGGGCTCGTAGAGACCGATGGGATAGCCGTGCCGGTTCTTGCCGTCGCCGATCGACGCGCTCGGAAGCATGCCCATCGACCCGGCCAACATGGCGGCCTCGTCGCTCAGGATGTCGCCAAACAGGTTCTCGGTGGCGATCACGTCGTAGTGGCGCGGATTGCGGATCAAATGCATCGCGCAGGCATCGGCGAGCACGTCCTCGTATTGCACGTCGGGGTACTCGGCCGCAACCTCGTGGGCGATCTCGCGCCACAGCCGGCCGGTGGCCATGACATTCGATTTGTCGGCCTGAGCGACTTTCTTGCGCCGGCCGCGGGCCAGCTCGAAGCCCACCCGCATCAGGCGGCGGACTTCCTCTTCGGTGTAGGCGGTTGTGTCCACGGCAGCCCGGGCAGGTTTGCGCCCGGTGCGGCCCTGAGGCTTGCCAAAGTAGGCGCCACCGGTCAGTTCGCGAAGGATGATCAGGTCGACCCCGCGCACCACCTCGGGCTTGAGGGTGGAGGCTTCTATCAGCGCATCGTAGACCTTGACCGGGCGAATGTTAGCGAAGAGTTTGAGGCCCTTTCGCAGGCCAAGCAAGCCCTGTTCCGGGCGGACCCTGGCTTTGGGATCCTGGCGCGGGCCGCCCACGGCGCCGAGCAAGACCGCGTCGGCGGCTTTGGCCTTGGCCCAGGTGTCCGGCGGCAGGGCCTTGCCTGTCTTCTCGATAGCGCCAATGCCCAACAGAGCATAGTCAAGCTTGACTTTGTGGCCATTTTTGAGCGCAATCGCCTGGATGACGCGCACGCCCTGCGCGATTACCTCGGGGCCGACATAGTCACCGGGGAGGACACAGATCTTCAGTTCCATGAAAGTCAATATGAACAGAAACAACGCCGCCGCCCGTGGTTGCGGGCGGCGCAAGAGAGCGGGCAACGGGACTTGAACCCGTGATCTTCTGCTTGGAAGGCAGACGCTGTAGCCAACTCAGCTATACCCGCAGTGCATGGGATTTTACATGATGCCCGGGCCTTGACGGCGATCAACCCCAAGCGTCGCCCCATTTACTCTCAAACCGCCACGGCGCAGTGGGGCGAACCTTGGGGTTGACACGCGCTTCCGTGATCAGCCGTCGGTCGTCAGCGTCTTCAGTTGGCGCAACTGCGGCAGACCGAACGCGACCAGAGCGACGACGACAAGCGTGCCGATCCCGCCCCCGACGACCGACAGGACGGGGCCAAAAGCCTGCGCGGTGACGCCACTCTCCCAGGCGCCCAATTCGTTGCTGGAGCTGACGAACACGCGTTCCACCGCGCTGACCCGGCCGCGCATTGCGTCGGGCGTCCGCATCGGCACGAGCGCGCCGCGAATGACCATGCTGACGTTATCAAACGCGCCCGTAAGCCCGAGGGCCAGCATCGAAAGCCAGAAGCTGGTGGACAGCCCGAACAGGATGGTGGCCAGCCCAAAGCCGGTGACGACGACCAGGAGCAACTTGCCGGCCTGGCGCATGGGTGGCAATTGGGTCAGCACGATCGCCATCACAGTCGCGCCAATCGCTGGAGCGGCCCGCAAGAAGCCAAAGCCATCCGCGCCGACATGCAAAACATCCCGGGCAAAGACCGGGATCAGCGCGACTGCGCCGCCAAAAAGGACCGCGAATAGGTCCAGGGTGATGGCCGACAGGATGATTCTTTCCCTGAACACAAATCGGGCTCCAGCCAGGACATCACGCACGGTGGCTGCCTCATGGGTCTGCGGGCCGCGTCGAATTGTCAGAGCGGCGATGCACGCCGCGATCGCGACTGAAAGCGCGGCGGACAGGCCGTACGAGACGGTTGCCCCCAGGTTGATCGGCCCATTGGCAATCGTGACAGGCGCCAGCACGGCGATAAGGCCGCCCGCCAGCGCAGGCGCGAGCATACCGGCAAGCTGGAACGAGGTCGTTTCCCAGGTAATGGCGTTTCCAAACGCGCTACCCGGCACGCTCAGGGGGAGGAAGGCGCCAAAGGCCGGCCCATTGAAGGTCCGGGCCGCGCTCGACAGCGCGATCACGCCAAAGATGAGGATCAGCGGGCCACGGGTCAAGGACAGGTAGACCAGACCGAGCGCGGCGAGGCTTTGAAACAAGCGGGCGACGATGGCGATTTTCTTGCGATCAAAGCGGTCTGCAATGTGGCCGGCCGGCAGGGCCAGCAGGAGGACGGGCAAGAACTCGACCAGTCCCACCGTCCCGAGGACAAGCTTGTCATTTGTGCGCTCGTAGAGCTCCCAGCTCAGAGCGGTGGTCTCGAGGAACGCGCCGACGATGCTGAGGGTGCTGGCGGCGAAGAGCAGCCGGAAATTGCGGTGACGGAGCGCGGCGTAAGGGTCGTGGCCCATCGTTTCGCAGTTAGTATCTAGAGGCGCGCATCGGCTTGAAGCGCTCGATATGCGCGACGCGACGCGTCAAGGCAGGCGATCCGGCAATTCCGGTTGGGCGTTGATGGCGATGTTGACCAGCACGCTGGTATCGCGGACGAGGATTGAGGCGCCGAACAAAGGCACGCTCAGGCGCACTGGGCCCTCATTCAAGACGCTGATCCGGGCCCGCCCGCTCGGATCGGTCATGACCTGAGCCAGCGGCGCGCCGCTTTGTTCATCGGCCACCCGAATTGAAACACCCCCGACACCCTCGTTCAGGTCATCGGCCAGGTTCTTGTTGATATCAAGGAAGACCGCCAGATCGATGGTGACGGCCCGCGGAGGCGGTTGGGGAGTCGGCGTCGCAACCGCGAGGCGGCCCGGGTCAACTGGCCTGAAAACCAGGTTCTGTGCCGGTCGGTTGGTTGGGAACGGCGTGGGGGTCGGCTCGGGCGGGAGTGGGGTCGGCGGAACGTAGGGTTGTCCGCTCCCGGGGAAGGGCGTTGAAGTCGGACGAGGGGTCGGCGTATTGGGCAGGCCAATGGTGCAGCGCAGCGAGTAAGTGCGGCCGCCCGATTCGGACGCCCCGGTCGGATTTACCTGGCCGACCAGCACATAGGCGTTGCCGGTGTAGGACGAAAGCCATGAGAAACGGCTCCGGAAATTGCCCTTGGACCGCTCATCGGCCGAGATGTCGTCGTTGCCGCCGATGCCAACCCGGTCACCGTTGTAGACGATAATGTTCGTATCGGCGCCGCCGCCCAGGTCATCGGTCTCGCAGGTGTAGAACACGCCCTGCTTGACCGGAAGCTTAAAGTAGTCGTTATCGGTATCCGGGCTCGAGCTCGGATTGATCGGCACAAAGTTGAGCCCGTCGATCTTGGTCCCCGGGGCGATGAGACTCGCATAGTCAAAGCTGCCGTTGTATTCAAGCCGGTCGGCTGTGCCGGGGAAGGACGTGGGCGTGGGCACAATCGGGGTCAAGGTCGGCGTCGCGGGCAGAATCTCAATCACCTTCAACGCGTAAGTCTGGCTGGCGGTCCGGGGGGATTGATCCGAGTTTGTAACCAGGAGCCAAACGACACCATCGGCCGGGGAGGTGAACGCCACCTTTGAACCGCGCGCCCCGTTCTGCCAGCGATTGTTGGGATTTGAGCTCCCGCTGTTAGGTCCGGCCAGACTTGTCGGGAGTGTGGTGTCATTCGCAACCGGGTTGTAAACCGTCAGAATTGTCTCGACACCAGGCTGAACGTTTTCGGTGGAGACCTCGTAGACGCTTCCCCCGCGGGCGTAGAAATAGACGTAGTCCTTTTCGGTTCCGGGGCTGAAATTCAGGCCGCCGATCGTCTGCCCCACGGCAATGAAACTCGGCAGGCCATTCACGTGTCCAAAGCCGGATCCAGCAACCGTGATCGTGTCGTTGGGCTCGAGCGAATCGGCCGACAGGATAAGCGGGCCGCTCGGCGTCGCGGTCGGCGTATTTGTGGGTATCGGCGTTGCGGTTGGGGCGACGGGGCCCGTGCTGCACACATAGATCTGATACGGATAGTTTTCGGTGCCACTTACGGACGAGGCGTTGTATACGGCCAGGCCAAGTTGATATCGACCGCCCGGTTGCGACGTGTAGAAGGCGATGTTGGGGGCCGCTCCTTGAACCGGCGCGGGTGCCACATCAGCATTGGAGGGCGACTTAAGCTGCACATTGAACACGATCGGGCTGCCGCTGACCTTGTTACGAATTGAGATCGTGAAGAAGTAGTTGGCCGCCAGCTCGATGTTGTACCAGTCGACGTCAAAGGACGGATTCGAGCTTTGCCAAAATGTGGCGTTATCGATGAGCGGACTTGCGTCGGTAAAGGTCGCGCTTGCGCCGCACTGGATCGATGCGTAGGGAAATCCAGGATTCAGGTTGTAGGCCGTGCTCTGGAAGTTGTTTGACTCGTAGGTGTCGGTATAGATGGGCGACAGAAGCGTCGGCAATGGAATACGCGGCGCGGCCTCGTGCCGAGTCTGAGGCGCAGCCGCGACGGCCTGCGGCTCTGATCCCGCAATAGCCCATCCAAGCGCAACAATTCCCGCGCACAATGGGACGAGCGCGGACAATCGGCTCAGCCAGCGGCGGGAGAGAGACGTGTTCATCGGCGTTTGGAGACCACTTTACCACTGCCTCCTTATGTTCTTGGTCACTTCCTGTTTTCCAGCGAAACAAAGCGCTCGGGACAGCCACCAAAACCGTTGGCTGGGCCGGACAAATCGCAACGCTCCGCAAGGGACAGGAGAGAAAACGAACGAGGACCCAGGTTCTTGAAGAACCTCAGGTCCTCGCATGAACTCGCCCCAGGTTACGACCCGGCTGCTACGGCGCGCCGCTGATCATGGGCATAAAGACACGCGGCGGCAAGAGAAGACCCTGTGCCGGGCCATACTCCGTCGCCAGGCCACTCGTATCCACCTCGGCCAGCCAGTAGAAGTAGCGAACACCAGGCAACGCCTCCGGGTCGAACCACGTATAACTGCCAGATTGGCCGTTAGCGGCGATCATCAGAGGCGTCATCAACGCCGCATTCTCGCGTTCCGCGCTTCCGGCCCGGTAGATCCGATACCCAAGAGTTGACGAACCTTCATTGACCAGCCAGTTCACCGCGAGACCGCCATCTGCGGGTGTAACACCGAAATGAACCAGGTTGATCGCTGTCGGTGGGAAGGTCAAGATCACTTCATTGCTAGGTGAGTTATTTGCATAGGCGATGTTCGAGATGTAACCCGAATCCGTCGCCACCCTGACCGTGATTCGAGCAGTGAACACGCCATTGTTGGCAAACGGCGCCTGCTGCCAGATGATGACCGAAGTGGCCGCGATCGGAGCCGGCGCTGCGCTCACAAATGTCGTCCCAGCCGGGACTGCGTCGATGAGCGTCAGTTGCGCGAGATCGTAGCCACTGATGTTCGTCACCACGATCGTATAGGTGATCAGCCCGCCCTGGACAATGGCCGATTCCGCCCCGCCGGCCGGGAAGTCATGCTGGGCTACCTTGCTGATCAGAAAGCGCGGCGTGGGCGTGTTGGTCGGCGTCGGCGTGATTGTCGGCGTGGGTGTTGTCGTCGGTGTTGGCGTAGGCGTTGGCGTCAATGTGCTCGTTGCCGTCTGGGTTGGCGTGTTGGTCGGCGTATTCGTGGGCGTATTCGTCGGCGTGGACGTATTCGTCGGCGTATTCGTTGACGTGCTCGACGGTGTAGGCGTTGGCGTGTTCGTAGGCGTATTCGTCAGCGTCGGTGTCGGTGTCGGCGCCAGAATCAAGCCCGCCGCCACACTCAGATTCGATTGGCCAGCCCCCAAAACGATCGGCGCCGTTGCGCCCGTAACGGTGTTCGGGTCACTGTCGATTGGGTCGCCAAACGCGCCCAGCGCGTCCTGCGTCGTGAACAGGTAACCACCCGGCAACGTGAACGAGACCACATACGTCCCGGCGAACACCGTGAACGTGTAGTACCCGCCGTTGGCCGTCGTCGTCGTCGACAGCACGTTCCCATTCCCATCCAGCAACGTCACCACGACACCATTCAG
>JBKJQK010000496.1:0-6205 GCA_046594095.1 Anaerolineae bacterium
CGGCGAGGTCATCAAAGTTGACCGGCCATCGGACATGCCCGACCCGAGCAAGCTCCAGGAGATGCGCGAGCCGTGGATGAAGATCCAGATCTTCTCGCCCAAGGAATACATCGGCCCGATCATGGACCTGGTGACGCGCCGACGCGGGGAAAGCGTGACCATGGAGTATCTCGACCCGACCCGGGTCATGATGACGTACAAGCTGCCGCTGGCCGAGATGATTGTCGACTTCTACGACCGGCTGAAGAGCGCCACAAAAGGCTACGCATCTCTGGATTATTCGTTTGACGAATACCGGAGCGGCGATCTGGTCAAGATGGACATCCTGGTGAACGGCGAATCGCTGGACAGCATGAGCATGGTCGTGCACGCCGATCACGCCCAGCACAAGGGCATCGCGCTCACCAAGAAGATCAAGGAAGTCATCCCGCGCCAGATGTTCGAAGTGCCGATCCAGGCCGCGATCGGGGCGAAGATCATTGCCCGCGAGACCAAGCCGGCGATGCGCAAGGACGTGCTGGCCAAGTGCTACGGTGGCGACATCACCCGCAAGCGCAAGCTGCTCGAGAAGCAGAAAGAAGGCAAGAAGCGGATGAAGATGGTCGGCTCGGTCGAAATCCCGCAGGAAGCCTTCATGGCGATGCTAAAGCTCGAGGATTGACGCGTTCAAAACAGCCGCATCTGAACCATTGGCCGGTGACCGGCCAGCAGAATGAACGGGGCAGCCCGCTGGGCGAGCACCCCGAGAGATTTCAGATCGCCCAGCTCGCGCAGGGTGCCGCGCCGGCGCTCGCGCAGGATGGCGTCCACGCCCTTCGGCCCGATCCCCGGCACCTTGAGCAGCGTTCGCCGGTCGGCCTTGTTCACCTCGATCGGCGTCTCGATCAGATTCTGTTTCGCCCAGCCCACCTTGGGATCGGTCTCGAGCGGCAGATGCCCGGTCGGACCAAACGGCAGCTCCTCAAACTCAAATCCGTAATCACGCAACAGAAACGAGGCCTGATACAGGCGATGCTCGCGCCACGGGTTCTCGGGCCTCATGTTTTCGAATGGCGTATCTGACACAGGGTGAAAGGCCGAGAAATAGGCCCGCTGCAGGCCGATCTGCTTGTTGAGCTGGGTGGTCAACCCAAGCAACTCGACGTCGCTCTCGCCCGCCGCGCCGACGACAAACTGGGTCACCAAAGACGGCCAGCGCCCGGTAACGCTGTTGCGAGGCGGGCCGGCTTTTTTGAACTCGGCCGCCCACTTCAGAGGCTGGAGCAGCTCTTCCAGCAGGATCTTCATCGGCGCGAGTTTGGTCAGGGCGGCCTGATTGGGCGCCTCCAGATTGACGGACAGGCGATCGGCCAGCTGCATCGCCCGCAAGACCTGGTCGCGCTCGGTCCCCGGCATGATTTTGAGATGCAGATAGCCGCGGTAGCCCTTCTTGCGCCGCAAAATATCGACCGTGTCGATAAGCCGGTCCTGGGTGCTCGGCCCGCCTCCGGCGACACCACTGCTGAGGAATAGCCCTTCGACCGCCTTGCCCTGATGTAGTTGCATGAAAGCCGAGGCCATCTCATCGGGCTTGAAGGTGGCCCGCCGGAAGTCGCGGCCCTTGCGGAACGGACAGTAGTTGCAGTTGCGCTCGCACACGCTGGTCAGCATGGTCTTGAGCAGGGCGATCCGCTTGCCGCCCGGCATGATGGCGTTGTGAATGCCGAGCGAGTTCTTCTTGTTGTCTTTGAGCGACACGCTCGCGCGGGCCGGGTTTGCGCCAAAGGCCTGGGCGAGCTGGGCGGGGGAATGCCCGCACGCCGCAGTGGCGTGGGGATTTCCGGCCGCGACGTTCTCCTCGGCCGGCTCGAGCCCCATTTGGGCGCCCAGCATCTCAAGTTTCTCGAAGGCATTCATAGAACAGATGTTCGTATTATAGAACATCCGTTCTAAAAAGCAAGGGCTAACTCACCTGCCGCCGGAATGGCTCTTTCTTGAGGTCGGCGACGAGAAGCTCGCCGAAGCGGTCATGTTCGATCGCATCCTTGATCACCTTCAGCGCCTCGGTCGCCGCCGCCGCGGTGACGCGGATGTCGTCGTCGGTATGGGCCAGGGTCGCCTTGAAGCTCATCGACGTGTGCACCCCCCGGCGGGCCATCTCCTGCACGAACAAGGTCGCGGCCTTGCGCGGGTCGAGGCCCGCCGGCAACTGCAGGGAAAGATACGGGTTGTACGAAAGTCCCCTGCACGCGCCCTGAAGCCCCGCGTCGGCGATGGCCTGGTTGAGCGCTGCGCGGAGCGACTCGCCAATCTGATCAAAACGGCGGGCCGAGTCGCGCCGCCTTAGCTCACGAATCGTGGTCAGTGACGCGACCAGCCCGATGTTGTCGCTCCAGTACGAGCTCGAGATGAACATCCGCGCCGCCGGCTCCATGACCGCCCGGCTGCCGACCACCGCGCCCATGGGATAACCGTTGGACATCGCCTTTGCGACCACCGTCATGTCAGGCGTCACCCCGGTCACTTCCTGCATCCCGCCGATGGCCTGGCGCCAACCGCACGACACCTCGTCGAAGATCAGGATCACGCCGTGGGCGGTCGCCAGCGCTTTGACGCCAGCGAGGTAGCCCGGCGCAGGCAGCTCTGAGCGGCAGGGTTCCATCATGATCGCCGCCGTCTGGCCCGCATGTTGCTTCAGCAGGTCCTCGAGCATGTCGAGATCGCCATGCCGGAACGGAATGACGCTGCCGGCCAGGCCCGCCGGCACCCCGATCGGCTCGATCCCGGCGAATGGATACTCGCCCGAGACCGGATCGGCGCCATAGTTGGCAGCCTGGTACCAGTCATGCCAGCCGTGATAACCGCAAATCAGAATCTTGTCCCTGCCCGTGGTTCCGCGCGCAATCCGGGCCGCCACCGCGCAGGCTTCGCCGCCACCCTTCGTATAGCGGACCATCTCGGCGCTGGGGATCGTGTTGATCAGCTCCTCGGCCAGCTCGATCTCGAGCGGGCTGTTGAGGCTGTAGATGCTGCCGCGGTGGATCTGCTCGATTACGGCCCCATCGACAACCGCATCCGCGTGCCCGAGAATCACTGCGCCCACCGCATTGACCCAATCCACAAACTCGTTCTCGTCGACGTCAACAAAGCGCGAACCCTTGCCGCGCTGAGCGTAGACCGGGCTGACCCCGTTGGCAAACTGGTCGGCCCGCCGGCTGATGAGCTGGGTGCGGCCGGGGATCAACTCGCCGGCCCGGGCATACAGCGCTGTGGACCTGGACACGTCGGGGAAATGGATCATGCGCCAAGTTTCGCATATTCGCGCATAATCCGCGAATGACAAAACCCAAAGTTCTGATCACCGGCGCCAGCGGCTTGATCGGGCGCCTCACCCTCAGCGCCCTTAGCGACAAATACGCGTTCAGCGCGCTGAATCGAAGCGCCGTTTCGGGAATCCCCTGGCTTCAGGCGGATATCGCTGACGCCGGCGCGATCAAGCCAGCCTTTCAGGGCATGGACATGGTCCTGCACCCGGCGGCCGAAACGAAGGACATTCAGGACTGGGACAAGGCCATGACGACGACCGTGATGGGCACCCTCAACGTCTTTCGCGCCGCCGCCGAGGCCAACGTCAAGCGGGTGGTTTTCATGAGCACGGGCAGCACGATGTGCGGACATGAATGGAACGACGATCTCCCGTATGGCAAGCTCGCCCGCGGCGACTACGACCAGGTCGAGGCGCCCTGGCCGCTCATGACCCACCTCGACCCGCCCCGCCCCGACAGCCCGTATGGCGTGGGCAAGCTCTTTGGCGAGGCGGCCGGGCGCTGGTTCGCCGACAAATGCGACATGTCGGTCCTGTGCATCCGCCTGGGCGCCGTTCTCGACACGGACAAGCCTAAATTGCTGCGGCACTTCCCTGGGTTTCTGTCTCAGGCGGACGCCGTGCAGATGATCGACAAATGCCTGTCCGCGCCGATGTCGCTGCGCTATGACATCTTCGACACGATCAGCAACAACCAATACCGCTGGCGCGACACCCAGCACGCCCGGGACGCGCTCGGCTGGACGCCAACCGGCACGGCCGATGTCTTCAACCCCGACGACTATCGCTGAAACAGGCGCACGGCATTGTTGGCGTAAACGTCCTCGATCTGGGCATCGGTCCACCGGCAGCGCCGGGCGGCCAGGCTGAGCGCGCGAAGCGACTCGACCCCGATCAGGACCGGTTGGAGCGCGGTATGTTTCTCGTCCAGATGCATCTCGGGCGCGTACATCCAGTGGAATGAATCGCCGATCGCGACGCACCGCCCGCGCATCATGCACACCGGGTAGTCACTGCCATACATCAAGCGGTCGTGGCCCATCACGTCGGCAATGGCCTCGAATGCGCCCGCTTCGGTGACGGCGCTCGTGTCAAACCAGACGTTCTTCAACCCGCGCAGGCTGTCGATCCCCTCGATGGTGTGCCAGACGTTGAAACCGCGCGCGGCATGGGCGAGGATCCAGCGCATGTTGGGATAGCGCTCGGCATAGCGGCGGATCGAGGTCTGGTTGAGCGGGTCGGCCAGGGCTCGCGGGCGGACCATGTGCATGGTCACGGTCAGGCCGAACTCATCGGCGATCTCGGCCTGCCACTCGGGGAAGTAGTCTTCGACCCGCGCGTTCCAGGTCGGACCCTCGACAGTCGCCATCACGTGATAGGGCTTGAGGCCGACCACGCCGGGTTTTTTCACCTCGGCCCGCAGCGCGTCGCGGTCCATCCCCGGCCAGACCAGGACCTGGGCAAACGCCGTAAATCCGGCCGGCGCCGCCGCGCATTCAGAAACCACGAGCGCGTTATTCGCCTCGCGCGCGCCGGCGAAGGTCAGGCCGAAGAACAGGCCGCCCACGCTGCGCGCGCCGTGCATCCGATCGGCGTATTGCCGATATACCGCCAGTCCGTGCCTGGCCGGCGCCCCACCCATGTATTCCGGCACGGGCGCGGGCGCGTAGTCGGCCACGTCCATCAAATGAGCGTGCGCGTCAAAGATGCGATCCGGAAGCCCAGGATTGACGTGCTTGTCCAGCACAAACTGATCGGCCTCGGTCCAAATCCAATGCGCGCTCACGGGCATTTCGGTTCCCTCCTTTGATCTGTCAGAAGTCGGCTTTACATCAATTGACAGAATGGGCAGGATAAAACCATCCCGTCCATCCCGTTTTTCGATGTTGATTTCACGAAAGCGGCTGGCTGCGCGGCTTGCCGCCCTGACGCGGAAACTGGGGCGGGGTGTGGCCCACCTTGCGAATCACAACGAGGGCGCGCTGATCGGTCAGCCCGGGCAGCGTTACCTGCGTGACTTCAAATAGCGCGCCACCCAGCGCCTCAATCGCGCCGCGTGAAGCGCGCGCCTCGACCGCGGCATCATTTCCCTTCATCGCCAGAGCCGTCCCGCCGACCTTGACGAACGGAAGCATGTATTCGACCAGGGTGGATAAGCCCGCAACGGCCCGGGCCACCACGAAGTCATAGCGCTCACGATGATCGGCCAGCAAGCCGGCTTCTTCGGCCCGCGCGTGCAACGTGCCGATGCCCTTCAGCCCTAGCTGTTTGATGACCTCGTGGCAGAAGGTGAGCTTCTTGGCCGTGCTGTCCATCAACCGGACCCTGACGTTGGGCCGGGCGACCTTGATTGCAATCCCGGGCAGGCCAGGCCCCGTGCCGAGGTCCAGAACATCGCCCCCGTTGGGCAGAGCAGCGTCCAGGGCCGGCACGACCGTCAGCGCATCGACGAAGTGGCGCATCAACACCCCCTCGTCGTCGGTGATCGCAGTCAGGTTGAATTTCTCATTCCATTCAAGAAGCAAATCCCGATACTGGGAAAACTGGACGGTCTGCAGGCCGTCGAGCGTTACGCCGGCCGCGCTCGATCGCTCGCGCAGCCGTTCGGCGAATTCGACGGACGACAGGCGGGGTGGCGGGATGGGTGCTTCGGTCATGGACACGGGAGTGTATCAAAGCGGCGGCGGATCGCCATCGACGATCCGTTCGCCCCGGTTTGGGCCGTCGGCGGTCAGCCCTCGCCGGTCTACAATATCTCCTCCACATGACAGACGCCTCAACGCCCGCGCCGGCATCCTCTGATTCGGCGCCCCCCAACCGCACCGTCGAGATCTTCGCGATCGGCAACGAGATATTGGTCGGCCAGGTGCTCGACACAAACTCGCATTGGCTCATCCGGCA
>JBKJQK010000359.1:0-5276 GCA_046594095.1 Anaerolineae bacterium
CCCGCGCGCCTTGCCGCCCAGCGAGCCGCCCCCTATGCGGGCCAGACTGCTGTTGGGATCAAATGTCTCACGGTTGAACTCAGTCACCAACCCGCCCCGGCGCAGCCGGCGGTATTCCTGGAAGTCGGCGATCAGATCCTGGCGCAGATGCTCGACCGAAGGGTAGTCCTCGACTTTGCGCGGGCGAAGCTGGTGGGCCAGCCAGAACTCGGTCCGGGCCTTGAGCCACTTGCTGAAGTGGTTGCGCTCGGCGTGATAGCGCACACTTTCGGCCGGCGCCCGGCGCAGCAGCTCATCAAGCTGGCGCAGGTTGGTCGCCCGGCCCACCTCGCGCCCGTCCGGCATGCGGAAGATGAAGTCGCCAAACCCAAAATACTCCGAGATGAGTTTGCGCAGCTCGGCCAGCAGCGTGTGCGAATCCTTGAGCAGGATCGAGGCCCCGAACCGGCGCGCGTCAGCCTCGAAGTCACGGGTCGTCGACTGCAGGATCACCGGCACATCCCATTGGTGGGCCTTGACCTGCTCGGCGAAGACGATCCCGGCCCGCGGGTCATAGACCCCGGCGCGCTGAAAGCCGATGTCCGATATCACCCCAAGCAGGGTGCCTTCGAAGCGGGTGAAATAGTCCCAGGCCTCCTCGTAGTTGACGCATAGCAGAATCTTTGGCCGGGCGCGCATGCGCAGGAACCGGTCGCTGGCCGAGACGCCCTCGCTGATCAGCCGCTGTTGCTGTTTGATGATCTCGGTGTAGACCAGGGGCAGAAACGACGAATAGAACTGGACGCTGTCCTCGATCAGGATGACCGACTGCACCCCTACGGCTTCGCTGTCATGGGCGACATTCCGCTTGTCCTCGAGCTGCTTGATGATGGCGATGATCAGCCGGAAATCGCCATGCCATACAAACACGCCGTCGAAGAGATCGGCGTCGCGGCGGGTGAGCAGGTCGCTCAGTTCGCGATTGTCGTAGGCCAGCAGGACGATGGGCACGCCGGGGGCGGCCGCCCGCAGTTCGCGCGCCATTCGGGCCGCGCTCATGTCCTCCACGTGCAGGGTGGTGATGATCAGATCGGGTTTCCGGTCGCCCCGGGCGCGGGCCAGGGCCTCGGCGGCGGAGCCCACCCGGGTGAGCTCAGGGGTGTTCGAGAGCTGCAGGCCCTGATATTCGCTGCGGATCAGCTCGTACAGTTGGCCATCTTCCTCGAACAGATACAGGTCATACAGGCTGGACACCAGCAGAACGTCGCCGATGCGATAGCGCATCAGCGTTTGAAATCCCTGGGCCCCGCCATCAGCGGCGGGCTCGGGGAAGGATCCGGGAGATTCGCCGCTCATCAAAAACAACGCCGGGAGCATCCGCGGGCATGCTCCCGGCGCGCCACATGGGCTGGCCTATACCAGACCCTGGTCCATCATCGCGTCGGCCACCTTGAGGAAGCCGCCGATATTCGCTCCAACGACATTGTTGCCCGGCGCGTTGAACCGGTCAGAGACGTCGACGCAGGTCCGATGGATCCGTTTCATGATCCCGTGAAGGCGCTGATCGACCTCTTCACGCGTCCAGGACAGGCGCATGCTGTTCTGCGACATCTCGAGCCCGCTCGTGGCGACGCCGCCCGCGTTGGCGGCCTTGGCCGGGCCATACATCAGGCCGTGCTGCAGATACAGGTTGACCCCATCGATGGTGGTCGGCATGTTGGCGCCTTCGGACACCACCGTGACCCCGTTGTTGATCAGGTGCTGGGCGTCTTTGGCGTTGATCTCGTTCTGGGTGGCGCTGGGGAAGGCGCACTGGGCGGTGATGTTCCACAGCGGGTTGTAGTCCAACTTCGGATCGACGGGGGTGTAGCTCGCGGTCGGATACGCGTCAACGTATTCCTGGATCCGGCCCCGACGCGCGTTCTTGAGATCCATCACAAAGGCGAGTTTTTCGCGATTGATCCCCTCGGGGTCGTAGACCATGCCATTCGAGTCGCTCACCGTCACCGGCCTGGCGCCGAGGTCCAGGAGCTTCTCGATTGTGTACTGAGACACATTCCCGCTGCCCGACACGAGGCAGACCTTCCCTTCGAGGGTCTTGTCCTTGCGGGCGAGCATTTCGGCCGCGAAGTAGACCGCGCCGTAGCCAGTCGCCTCGGGCCGGATGAGCGAGCCGCCCCAGTTCAGACCCTTGCCCGTGAGCACGCCGGTGAACTCGTTGCGCAGCCGTTTGTACATTCCGAACAGGAAGCCGATTTCGCGCCCGCCCACCCCGATATCGCCGGCCGGGACATCCGTGTTGGGTCCGATGTGGCGCGCCAGCTCGATCATAAAGCTCTGGCAGAAGCGCATGACCTCGTTGTCGCTCTTGCCCTTCGGATCGAAGTCGCTGCCGCCCTTGCCGCCGCCCATGGGCAGGGTGGTCAGGCTGTTCTTGAGGACCTGCTCAAAGGCCAGAAATTTGAGGATTCCCAGATTGACCGAGGGATGGAGGCGCAGCCCGCCCTTGTACGGGCCGATGGCGCTGTTCATCTCGATCCGATAACCCTTGTTGATCCGGATCTCGCCCTGGTCGTCGGTCCAGGGAACCCGGAACAGGATGATCCGCTCCGGTTCGACCAGGCGCTCGAGGATCTTGGCCCGCCGGTATTCCGGATAACGATCAACAACCGGTTCGAGCGACTCGGCCACTTCAGTCACCGCCTGATGAAACTCGGGCTCGTGCGGATTGCGGGCCTTCACTTCAGCGATGAAGTCTTGAATGTAGGTGGACATATGACTCCTTTACCCAATGAACAATTGACCACAGGCGCGTTGTGGGGCGCGCCGGAGGGAAACACCAAAAACGCGACGCGACGCGAAAGAGAAATGGTTGACGGGGAAACGCGCGGACACATGCCGCGCAATGGGCGCAGAAATAGCGCGGATGGAAATAAACGGCGCTGGCGCAGATCGTCATGGATCTTCTACCTCGCGCGAACGCGACACAAGAACTGGAAACCGCGCTTGCGCGGATCCGACACCTAGCTGGATTCTAAGCCCGGAAGGTATTCAGCCCGCTAGGCTTGCTGCGGTTCGACCGGAAGCGGCCCGGCGACGGGCGGCTCGGTATTGAAGACCAGGTCCCAGATGTTGCTGGTGACGCCAAAACGGGCATGGGGCGTCTTGTAATGATGCTCCATGTGATGGCGCTTCAAGAACTTCATGATCTGGCTTCGGGTCCTCGAATGGTGGGTGGCGTAGTGAGTGAGGTCGTAGGTGATGTAGCCCAGGGTGAAGCCCGATAACAGCGGCAACATCAGATGCGGGGCGCCAAACAGGCGGTCAAACAACAGATAGAACACCACATAGGCCACGATCCCCATGGGCAGGCTGACGACCGGAGGCATGACCAGGCGAGTCTTCATCGCGGGCTGGACGTGATGAATGCCGTGGAACAGGAAGACGATCTGATACGCCGTGCGCCCCCGCGTTTCCATGTGAAAGATAAAGCGATGGATGATGTACTCGGCGAACGTCCACACGATCAGGATGCCAAGGACAAACAACAGTGGCGCCAGGATCGATGACGCCGCCACCGGCCATTCGGCCAGGCCGCGAATCAAAAAGTAGATCGCGACCGGGAGCCAGATCAACACGATGGCCAGCGGCGAGACGTGGGTGAAGAACTCCAGAAAATCAGATTTAAACAGGCGGATGGGCTTCGGGTCGTAGATGATCTTCTCCTCGGGGTAGTCATCAACGTTCGCGGCCATCAGGGTATCGAGTAGTTTCATAAGAAGATCTCCGGTCATGCGAATTCTACGCCCGATTGCGCCCAGCCTCAGCGCTTTTCCCCTCGGTTGGCCACCGGCACCGCGCGTGCGGCCCGTTTCCCAAAAATGAAAAATCTTGTCTACAATATGGCCACTATTTGGGGGGCGATGATCCGGTGCTTTTCAGCGCCACACCAGCGCTTGCCCAAATCCTCAATCCAATTGAAGACACAGGAGGCACGATGAAGATTCGTTATCAGATTGCTGGAATTACGGCGGCCGCTTTGCTGGCGGTCACCACGGCCAGCGGCGGCGCCAGCGCCGCGCCACCGGCCCCAAAGCCAATGGGCCAGGAGCCTGACAGCGCGAATGGCATTTACATTGTCGAAATGTCCAACGCCCCGGCGACCGCCTACACGGGTGGCGTGGCCGGCTATAAGGCCACCGCGCCCGGCCAGAATAAGAAGATCGATCCGCTGAACGCCGATGTCCTGCGCTACAACGCGTATCTGGATAGCAAGCATGATGCGGCCCTGGCTTCAGTCGGGGCGGTCGGCCGCAAGGTTGCCAGCTACCACTTCGCCTACAACGGTTTCGCGGCCAAGCTGACCGGCGCTCAGGCGGGCGCCCTTAAGCGGGCATCCGGAGTGGTCAATGTCACCGCCGATGAGATGTATACGGTCGACACCTCATCGACACCGGCCTTTCTAGGCCTGAGCGATTCGGGCGGACTCTGGGATCAGTTGGGCGGCATCGGCCTCGCCGGCGATGGCGTCATTATTGGCATCATCGATACCGGCATCTGGCCTGAGAGCCTGAGCTTCATTGACCGCACTGGCGCAAATGGCAACGGCACCAAGGACGGCAAGCTCAGCTATCAGCAGATTCCGGGCTGGCATGGCAAGTGCACCCCCGGCGAGGCCTTCAATGCCTCGAACTGCAACCAGAAGCTGATCGGCGCGCAGTGGTTCAACACCGGCTTTGGCGGCGATGCGGCCACCAAAGCCGCCATGCCCTGGGAGTTCATCTCCGCCCGTGACTACGGCGGACACGGCACGCACACCGCCTCAACATCGGGCGGCAACAACGGTGTTCCGGCCACCGGCGCCGCCGCCGCGTTTGGCAGCATCAGCGGGATTGCCCCGCATGCCCGCATCTCCATGTACAAGGCGCTGTGGCAAGTGTCTCCCAGCCAGGGCAGCGGCTTCGGCTCCGACCTGGTGGCCGCCATCGACCAGGCCGTCGCCGATGGCGTCGACGTGATCAACTACTCGATCAGCGGCACCTCGACGAACTTCCGCGACCCGGCTGAGATTTCGTTCTTGTATGCCGCCGCCGCGGGCGTGTTTGTGGCGGCCTCGGCCGGCAACAGCGGCCCGACCACGGGCACGGTCGCCCATCCCAGCCCGTGGATCACCACGGTCGCGGCCGGCACCCACAAGCGCAACGGCGCCGGCTCCGTGACGCTGGGCAACAACGTCACCTACTACGGCGCATCTGTGGCAACGTCCGTGGGTCCGGCACCGCTCTTGGACTCGGTCA
>JBKJQK010000381.1:0-2776 GCA_046594095.1 Anaerolineae bacterium
GCTTCCATTCGCCATGGAACCGGTAGTCTATGACTTCGCCATCAACCACGACGGCACACTGGCCTCTCAGGTAACAGTTGCGGATCTTCCTCCGGCGTATGCGAAGATTCGCCTGCCGCGCGTTTCGATCGGGGCCAGGCCGGCCGAGCCCTCGGGCCGGCGCTATCCGGCTGAGCTTGAGTCCGACCTGGCGGCCAATGGCTTCGATCGCGTCCAGCATGAGCTGATTCGCGGCGATTTGCGCCACGGGCGGATCGGGTTGGCCCACAACCGGATCGCCGCGCACGCAAGCGTCGAAGACGTCCGCCCGGCCGACGTCATCTACGCTGCGCGCGGGATCTCGCCTGATCTGGCCCGCCTTGGCGCGCGCGCCCTGGCCGCGGGCGAAGTGGGGGCGATCTCGCTCGCGGCGGGCGCGGGCAGCCGCTGGACACACGGTGCAGGTGTTGTTAAAGCGTTGCACCCGTTCTGCCGGATGGCCGGCCGGCACCGCCGGTTTCTCGAACTGCACCTCGCCCAGACCCTTCAGACGAGCCGCCGCTACGGGGTTGCCATTCCCCATGTCGTCACGACCAGTTACTTGAGCCATGCGCCGGTTGCCCGATTCGTGGGGCAGCGGGCCGCTTCGCTCGCTGGAAGAAGCGAATGGGTGGAAGTCTCGCCCGGCCGCGCCATCGGCTTGCGATTGGTCCCGATGGTCCGCGACCTGCGTTTCCTGTGGGAAGAGACTTCACAGCAACAGCTCGACGCGCAACAACAGAAGATGCGCGAAGGAGGCCGAACGGCGCTTGTGGACTGGGCGGTTCAGACCGGGGAAGCGGCTGACTATCTGGACAATCTGCCAGCCCAGTGCCTGCATCCGGTGGGACATTGGTACGAGGCGCCCAACATGCTGTTAAACGGTTCGCTCGCGCGAATTCTGGCGGCCCGACCTCAACTCAAGACCCTGATGCTGCGCAATATCGACACCCTGGGCGCGAATCTCGATCCGGCGCCCTTGGGCGCCCACCTTGGCCACGGGGCGGCGCTGACGTTTGAGGTGATTGCCCGCCGGCTGGAGGATCGCGGCGGCGGGCTGGCCCGGGTCGATGGGCGGCCGCGCATCGTTGAAGGTCTGGCCATGCCGCGCGAGGAGGACGAGTTCCGACTCTCGTATTACAACACGATGACGACCTGGATTGACATCGATCGGTTCCTGGCGCTCTTTGGTCTCGTCCGCCCCGATCTCGCCGACTCGGCCCGGGTTGCGGACGCGGTCCGCGCGCTGGCGGCCAGGATGCCAACCTATGTCACGCTCAAAGAGGTCAAAAAGCGCTGGGGCCATGGCCAGGAAGACGTCTTTCCGGTCTGCCAATTCGAGAAGCTGTGGAGTGATCTCTCGGCCCTCCCGGAGGCGGCCTGCGCGTATCTGGCGGTGCCCCGCGAGCGTGGCCAACAGCTCAAGGATCCGGCCCAGCTCGATGGCTGGCTGCGGGATGGTTCGGCCGCGGCGGTGGAGGCCTTGTGTGACTTCGATTGACGCGGAGGTGATCATCGCGGGAGCGGGCGCGGCGGGTTTGCACCTGGCCTGGTATTTGAAGCGGGCTGGGCTGGCCGGGCGGCGTGTGCTGCTGATCGATCGCGATCGCAAGGTGGCCAACGACCGGACCTGGTGTTTCTGGGAACGCGGCGAGAACCCGCTGGAGGCGCATCTCTACCGGCGTTGGACGGAACTTCAGTTCAAGAGCCCGCGCTGGTCGGGGCGCCTGGCGCTGGGGGGATACGCTTACAAGATGATGCGCGGGTCCGATTTCTACGCAGCCATGCGCGCGGATTTTGAGGGTGAGCCTGGGATCGAGTGGCGCCTGGGCGACATCGCCTCCGTCGCCGACGCGGCCAACGGCGGGGCCGAGGTTCGGTTGGCCGATGGCGGGATCCTGCGCGCGCCGCTTGTGTTCAGCAGCCTCCGCAGACTGGGGCCGACTCCCGCGCCCGGGCGGGTCTCTCTTTTGCAGCACTTTCTGGGATGGGTGATTCGCGTCGAGCACCCGGTTTTTGATCCGAGCCAGGCCACCCTGATGGACTTCAACGTGCCGCAGGACGGCGACACCCGGTTTGTGTATGTGTTGCCGCTGGATGAGCGAACTGCGCTGGTTGAGTTCACCGTGTTCTCGCCGGCGATATTGCCGCGAGAAGTCTACGCGCGCGGGCTTGAGAGATACATCCGATCCAGCCTGGGCGATCCGGCCTACGCGATCGCGCACGAGGAGTTCGGGGTGATCCCGATGACTGACGCGCCCTTTGCGACGGCCAGCGCGGGCGGGGGCGTGATCAATATCGGCACTGCGGGCGGGGCGACAAAGCCGTCGACGGGCTACACGTTCAAGCGCATCCAGGCGCAGACCGCCCGAATCGCGGCGAACGTTGGGGCGGGACGCGCGCCTCTGGCAGGCGCGGGGACGAGGTCAGGGCGGTATGGCTTCTTCGACCGGGTGCTGCTGAATGTTCTTGCGCGCGGGCGGCGCGCGGGCGCGGACGTGTTCACGGACATGTTCAGCCGGGTGGACGCGTCGACGGTGTTTGACTTCCTGGATGAGACATCAACACTCGCGCAAGATGTGCGGGTGATGTGGAACTCGACGCGAGGGCCATTCGCGGCTGCGGCGCTGGATGTGGCGGTGGACGAGGCGCGCAGATTCCTTCGAGGGGCAGTCTGAGGCCGTTTACAGAAGAAGGGAAGAACGAAGGGAAATCAAGGGCTTCCTGTGGTGGGGCCGCTGATTTGGTCAGAAGAAAG
>JBKJQK010000437.1:0-4690 GCA_046594095.1 Anaerolineae bacterium
GTACTTTGCCCGGGCCAAGGAAGGCAAGTCGAAGAAGCTGTATCTGATCATCAAGGCTGACAATCAGGGCTCGTTGCCGCCGATCGTGGAGTCGCTCAACAAGGTTATCGCGGGCGAGAACGAAGTCCGCCTGGACATCATCCAGTATGCGACCGGGGCAATCACCGAAAGCGATGTGGATCTTGCCATCGCATCAGGAGCCGTCATCCTGGGCTTTGAGGTCCTCATGGACAGCGCGGCGCGCCGCAAGGCCGAAGCCAATGGCGTCGATGTGCGCTTCTACACCGTCATCTACAAGCTGATCGAGGATATTGAGCTGGCCCTGAAGGGCATGCTCGCGCCCCGAATTGTCGAGAAGATCGTAGGAACGGCGGAAGTCAAGCAGCTCTTCAAGATTCCGAAAATCGGCTTCATCGCCGGATCGATCGTCCGCAGCGGGGTCGCCCAGCGCAACGCCCGGGCACGCGTCGTCCGGGGTGGAAATATCCTCCACACCAGCACGGTTGGCTCGCTGAAGCGGCTGACGGAAGACACCAAGGAAGTCCGGGCAGGGCTCGAGTGCGGTATTGCGGTGGACGGGTTCAACGACTACAAGCCCGGCGATCAGATCGAATTCATCGTCGAGGAGTCCGAGGCGCGCTAGAGGGCGCCCGATTCGCGGCGGGACCCGGCGCTGCCCAGGCGGCCCAGCTCCCGTCGCGAAGCGGCAATGGCCGCCTACGGTTGGACAACATGAGCAAGAAATTCGAAGGCCGCATCAGCGAACTCGTGCGCGCGCGGCTATCCCTTCTGATTGAAACGCGGGTGAGCGATCCCCGGGTGGCCGGGATCACCGTGACCGATGTCGAGGTGACTTCGGACACACGTTATGCTCGGGTCTACTTCAGCGTGATCGGGGATGATGAAATGAAGGCCCAGGCCAAGCGCGGGTTGGACAGCGCTGCGGGTTTTCTGCGGCATGAACTCGGGCTCACCCTGCGCACCAAACGCACGCCTGAAATTGTCTTCATCTTCGATGACTCGCTCGAGCGCGGTGAACGCATGGGCCGGCTGCTCGACGAGGTCAAGGAAAGTGACGCGAAAAGGCCAGTGGAACCGGATGGACATTAAACTCGCGGAATCGTGGTCCGAAGCAGAGGGGCTCGTGCGCCGGGCGCAGCGGATTCTGGCAATCACTCACATTAACCCAGACGGCGACGCCATTGGCAGCCTGATGGGCTTCACCCTGGCGCTGCGCCAGATGGGCAAAAGCGTGACCCCTGCGTGTCAGGATCCGCCACCCGGGCGGAACAACTTCATCGTATCCCTGAACGACATGCGGACCGAGGGCGACGGCGTGTATGACCTTCTGGTCGCCATCGACGCCAGCGACCTGCAGCGGCTTGGAAACGTGTATATGCCCGCTCAGCATGCCCGCGTGCCAATGCTCGTCTTCGATCATCACATCACCAACACCGAGTTTGGCACCGTCAACGTGGTCGAACCCGCCACGTCGTCATCGGCCGAGATCATCCTCAAGCTGATCACCCGCCTGGGCGCCCGTTTGACCCAGGAAGTGGCCACCGCGTTGATGACGGGCCTGATCACGGACACCCTGGCTTTCCGGACGTCGAATACCAGCGCGGACACGATGGCGGCGGCGACAACCTTGATGCGGGCCGGCGCCAACCTGATGGAAATCACCCAGCGCAGCCTGGTGATCAAGCCCTTTGAAGCGATCCGGTTCATGGCCGCGGGCGTGGGGCTGGCCAAGATCGAAGACGGGGTCGTGTGGGCGGCCATTCCCAAAAAACTTCGAAAGGAGCTGGGTTTCGGCGAGCCCCGGGGCGACGCCGGTCTGGTTAGCACTCTCGCCACCGCCCAGGAAGCGCGCATCGCGGTTGTGTTTGTCGAGACCAGCGACGGAACGATCGAGATCGGCTTTCGGGCGCAGCCAGGCTTTGACGTGTCCCAGGTCGCGCTCGAATTTGGCGGCGGCGGACACCCGGCCGCCGCCGGGTGCACCTTGCCCGGCCCGCTGCGCGATGCCGTGAACCGCGTGCTGCCCCGCCTGAAGCGGGTCGTCCGCGAGCATTGATTCTCTCGATGGACGGACTGGCCATCATCGACAAACCCGGCGGGCTCAGCTCGCACGACGTCGTCGCCCGGGCGCGCCGGATCACCCGGATCCGGGCCATCGGACATGCCGGAACCCTGGATCCGATGGCGACGGGTGTGCTTACGTTGTGCATCGGCCAGGCCACCCGCCTCTCGGAATACTTGCTGGGCGAGGACAAGGCCTACTTCGCCACTGTTCGGTTCGGCGGACGCAGCAACACCGACGACGCCGATGGGGTGATCATCCCGGTGGGGCCCCCGGCTTTTTCGCCGGTCGCCCTACGCGCGGCCCTGGCCGCCCTGACGGGCCGCATTCAACAGATCCCGCCGCAGTTCTCGGCCATCCAGCGCGACGGGAAACGCGCGTATGCGCTCGCCCGCCAGGGCCAGCATGTCGCCCTCGAACCGCGTCCCGCCACCGTGCATGAGCTTTCGTGGCTGGACGAGGCTGAGCTTGCCGCGGCCGGGGACACCTGGCGGGCCGGAGCGGCCCCGGAGGAAATCTCGCTTCGGGCGCGGGTGACCGCCGGGACTTACATGCGGGCCCTTGCCCGCGACCTCGGCGAGGCGCTCGGCTGCGGCGGATTTCTGTCGGCCCTGCGGCGCACCCAGGCCGGGCCATTTACCCTCGACCACGCGGTGACGCTGGAGGCCTGGCAGGATGCCGGCCCTGACTGGACGCGCTACCTCCGGCCTATGGATGAGGCCGTTCTGCACCTGCCGCGGGTCGACCTCGACCTGGAAGGCGCGCGCCGGATCGGGCTGGGCCAAACCGTGGTCAGCCCAGCCGGCTTGCCAGATGGTCTCGCCCGCGGTTACGCTCCCGGGGGACGACTCCTGGCGATTGTTCGGGCCGGCGACGGGCGACTTCACCCGGCGAAAGTCTTCGCCGGGGTGACGGACACAGGGGAGTAGCCACACATCCTTCGCGATGGAACATGCGCATTCGTTGGACGCCCTGGCCGTAGCCGCCGCCGTTTGCGCGGTTGGCACATTTGACGGCGTCCACCTCGGACACCAACGGCTGCTCGAGGGCGTGGTTGAGGAGGCTCGCGCGCGCGGCGGCGCGGCGATCGCAGTCACATTCTTTCCTCACCCCAAAGTGGTCTTCGGCCGCGCTCCCGCGCTCTACCTGACGCTGCCCGAGGAAAAGGCGATGATCCTCGCCGAGATGGGTCTCGACGCAGTCGTCAGCCTGCCCTTTGACTCGGTCACGATGGCCACCTCGGCGGCAGACTTCATCGACCAGATGCGGCTCCAGTTCGGGATGCGCAGCCTGTGGATGGGCCAGGACTTCGCGCTGGGCCACAACCGCCAGGGCACACCCGATTTCCTTCGGGAGAGCGGCAAAACGCACGGTTTTGACGTCACGATCGTGCCCGCGGTGAGCGTCGCGGGGAGTCTGGTGTCGAGCACGCGGGTGCGCGAAGCGGTGCTGCGGGGCGATCTCAGCGAGGCCGCCGCGTGCCTGGGCCGGCCATTCAGCGTCGCGGCCGATTTGATCAACCCGCGCCAGGCCCGGTTTCCGGCCCAGCACGCCCTGCCGCCGCCGGGCGATTACCCGGTCTTTGCCTGCGGCGGGCTCAACGCCGGCAGGCTGCGGACGGGCCCACCCGCCGAAATATCGCTGGCCACACCGGTGGAGGACTGCGCTCACTTCATCGTGGAGTTCATCTAGCGGCGGGCCGCAAAGTCAGCCCGTGAACAACGAGACATGTTAATCCAACACCTATCGCTCACCAACTTCCGGTTGTATGCGCGCCTTGAAAGGGACTTTGGGCCGGGCCTTACGATCATCCAGGGAGACAACGCCCAGGGCAAGACCTCGCTGCTCGAAGCGGTCCACTTTCTGGCCACGGCCCACTCGCCCCATGCCACCTCCGACCGCCAGGTGATCCGATGGGGGGCATCCGATGAGGCGCCCTATCCATACGCGCTCATGAAGGCCGAGGTTCAGAGGCGGGATGGCGCGCGACTCATCGAGCTCGGGCTTCAGATCGGCGAATCCGGGCGGCTGCGAAAGGAGGTCCGAATCGATCGGGTGGCCAAGCGCGGGATTGATCTGGTCGGGCAACTGGCGGTGGTCTTGTTTCTTCCCGGCGACGTCGAATTGGTTTCAGGCGGCCCTGCCCTGCGCCGCGACTTTCTGGATGGCGCGCTCAGCCAGGTCGACACGGACTATGTCCGGGCCTTGGAGCAATACGGGCGCGCGCTCGCCCAGCGCAATGCGTTGCTCAAGCAGGCGCAGGATCGGGCCCTGGATCCGGACGAACTGGCGGTCTGGGATTCCCAACTGGTGCCGGCCGGTGTCCTGATTTCGCTTCGGCGCCGGGAGGCGGTAGCTGAACTGAGCGAGCGGGCCCTTCCGATCCATCGCGACTTATCGGGCGGCGCGGAATTCCTGCAGACCCGGTATGTCCCTAATTTCGACGCTGCCGCGCCTCAGCTCGAAAACGCCTACCAGCTCGGCCTGTCCCAGGCCGGCCCGCCAAAGGGCGTTGGCGCTGCCGAACTCGAGCGCGCCTTTACGCGCGCTCTTGCCACCCGGCGAACGGAGGAGGTTGCCCGCGGCCAGACCCTCACCGGTCCGCAT
>JBKJQK010000051.1:0-3974 GCA_046594095.1 Anaerolineae bacterium
TAGTGCAGCGGGGCGGCCTTGGTGATGAAGGCGCCGAACGCGCCAGCGATGGCGGCGGTCGCGAAGGCGACGATGAAGAAGACCGCGGCGGCCCGACGAATTTCCGGGTGCTTGGCCAGGGTCGCGCCGTAGTAGGTGGTCAGGAACGCGACGACGGTGGCGGCAATCGGGGCCAGCCAGGCGACGTGCTCTTTCCATTCCATGCCAAACTTGTGCCACTCGGCCAGGCTCGGGCTCGCGAGCAGGAAGTAGCGCGGGAAGTTCAGCAGCACGGCGGCGTTCTTGAGATCAAGCCCGGCCATGGGCGTGGCGCGATACCACGGATAGACGATCCAGGTGCCGGTGATGACGGTCAGCCACACGACGGCGGCCATCGCCCACATGCCGATGTTCAAGCGTTGCATGCGCTCCTTGATACCGGACACAGTCACCCACTCTGGGCGCAGGCTGTACAGACCGGCCAGGCCACCCGCGAAGGCGAGCAAGAAGATGGCGCCGAAGCCCATGCCATGAACAATCGTCCACAGCTCTTTTGTTGAAACTTCCATTGGATATTCCTCTCGAAATGAAAACTTTGTTTTCTCCCGCGGCATTGAATGACGGGGGAGGAACCTTTCGGTTCAGTAAGGTTGTAGCGGATCGCCAACCCGCAGGACAGGGACAACTGACCCTGACTTGAGGGTGACAGATGACCCTCGTCCACTCGCGGTCCGCGCGAGTCACATATCGCAAGTCGATGCGCGTTATGGAATACGCAAAGCGGCAAAAAGAGTAGAATCTCAGAAGCCCAGTGTCTGGGTCGCGCGGAAACTCATCCGCGGTATTTTTGTCCAGAGGAGGACCCATGAACGCATCGTCATTTTCGCGACGCCATTTATTGACCACCCTGTTTGCCGGCACGCTTGCGCTGGCAGCCTGCCAGGGCAGCGCCCCCGCCGCCCCAACCGCGGCGCCGGCCAAGCCGGCCGCAACCGCCGCCCCTGCGGCCACCGCCGCTCCGGTTGCCAAAGCGCCTGTCGCCATTGAAATGTATTACCCGGTGGCCGTCGGCGGACCCATCGCCAAGATCATTGACGGTTATTTCGAGGACTTCAACAAGAAGAACCCGGACGTCAAAGCCACTGCCATCTACGCTGGCGGCTACTCGGACGCCCTGACCAAGATTCAGACGACGCTCCAGGGCGGCGGGAAACCCCCGGCCCTGGCCGTGCTGCTGTCGACCGACCTATTCACGCTGATCGACCTCGACGCGATCGAGCCGCTGGACGGTTATCTGGCGAAAGCCGGCGATGCCTACGTCAACGACTTCTTCCCGGCTTTCATGCTCAACAGCAAGGACGAGAAAGGAAAGGTCTGGGGCATCCCCTTTCAGCGCAGCACACCCGTAATGTACTACAACAAGGCCCTGTTCAAGGAAGTCGGCCTCGATCCCAACAAGCCGCCCCAGAACTGGGTCGAGCTCATTGACGCGGCCAAAAAGCTCACCAAGCCCAATGGCGAGCGCTGGGGGCTGCAGATTCCTTCCGATGGCTTCCCGTACTGGGTCTTCCAGAGCTTCCCGATCAGCACCGGCGAGAACATCATTGGCGCCGAAGCCAACAAGGTTAAGTTCAACTCACCAGCGTCCATCGAGAGCCTGGACTTTGTGGTCAAGCTGTCCAAGGAATACAAAGTTCATCCCGAGGGCATCATCCCCTGGGCGACCACCCCCGACGCATTCCTGGCCGGCAAAGCGGCGATGATCTATCACACCACCGGCTCGCTGAGTAACATCCTGGGCAAGGCCTCCTTTGACGTCGGCCTGGGCTTCATCCCGGGCAAATCAAAGTTCGGCGTGCCCACCGGCGGCGGCAACCTGTATATCTTCAAGGGCGCACCGCAGGACCAGAAGGACGCCGCCTGGAAGCTGATTCAGCATCTGACCACGCCCGAGCTCGCCGCCCAGTGGAGCATCGACACAGGCTACATCGCCGCCCGGAAGAGTAGCTACGACACGGCCGCGATGAAGGCCCAGATCGCCAAGTACCCGCAGTACGCGATCGCGCGCGATCAGCTTCAGTATGCCGACAAGGAACTCACCTCGCACCTCGGCCCGCAGATCCAGAAGATCTACGCCAACGCCATCCAGGCCGCCATCGAGGGCAAGCAGACGCCCAAAGCCGCCCTCGATAGCGCCCAGGCCGAAGCCGACAAACTTTTGTCGCAATTCAAGTAAGCCGAATCGTTCTTTCAGCGCCGGAGGCCGCGCGACCTCCGGCGCTGCAGTTTTCTCCCCATGCCGTCCAAGCTCCGCTCCGCCCTGTTCGGGCTCGCGCTGCTGTTTCCCTCGCTCGTTTTCCTCATCGCTTTCACAGCCTGGCCGCTCGTTCAAACGATCTACAACAGCCTGTTCAAACAGAACCTGGCGGTGCGCATCCCGCGCTTTGTAGGCCTGCAGCAGTTCGCCGACCTGCTGAGTGACAAGGACTTCATGCGCGTACTGGGCAATACGTTCACCCTGACCGCGGCCATCGTGCCCATCAGCGTAATCCTGGCTTTCTTGTTTGCGGTCCTGCTCAACCAGAAGATTCGCGGCATCGGGCTGTTTCGTGGCGCGCTGTTCTATCCGACCATCCTGCCGCTGGTGAGCGCGGCCACGATCTGGCTCCTGCTCTACAACGTCGACTTCGGCCTGGTCAACAGCCTGATCCGAGGACTGGGCGGCAAGGCCCTGAATTTCCTGGGGACCACCGAGCTGGTTTTACCCGCGCTGTGCGTGATGCTGATCTGGAAGAACGCCGGCTTCCTGATGATCTTCTACCTGGCCGGCCTGCAAGGGCTGCCCGGGGATGTGATGGAGGCGGCCAAACTCGACGGCGCCTCGGCCACCCAGACGCTCCGGCACGTCACGCTTCCCCTGCTCCGCGGCACGTCGATCTTCGTGATCACAATTGCGGTCACCAACGCCTTCCAGACCGTGGATCAGCTCTACGTGATGACCCAGGGCGGGCCTAACAACGCCAGCAATCTGCTGCTCTTCAACATCTTCGAAACCAACTTTCGTTTTCAAGACACCGGCTCGGCGTATGCCCAGACCGTTGTGCTTCTGGTCGCGCTGCTGATCTTCACCATCGTCAACACGGTGATCGCAGACCGGCGCAGCTTCGACGCGAACTAAGATGACTCCGCGCACCCGTTTTGCCACCGCCCTGACCTGGCTGGCCCTCGCCGGCCTGGCCGGCGTGTGGGCAATCCCCATGCTGTGGACGGTGGCGATGGCCTTCCGCCCGCCCAACGTGCCGATCTCGGTCGGGAGTTCGTGGTGGGGCGGCGGGTTGTCGCTGGGCAGCATCACCCGGGCGTGGGAGGCGGCCCCCTTTGCCACCTTTTACGCCAACACGATCACCGTCGTGGCGGGCATTCTGGTCGTCCAACTGGTCACCATCACCCTGGCCGGCTTTGTGTTTGCGCGGGTGCCCTTCCGCGGGCGCGAGCTCATCTTTATCCTGTTTCAGCTTCAATTGCTGGTGCCAACCGCAGCCTTGATCGTGCCCAACTACGCCACGATCCGCGGCCTTGGGCTCTACAACACGCTCCTGGCCATCATGCTGCCATTCTGGGCGTCGTCGTTTGGCACCTTCCTGATGCGCCAGACATTTCGCACCGTGCCGATCGACTACGAGGACGCCGCCCGCCTCGACGGGGCGAACTGGTGGCAGGTGATCGGACACGTGTATCTCCCGCCGGCCCGTCCCGCCCTGATCGCCTTTGCGCTGGTCTCGATCAGCTCTCACTGGAACGATTTCCTGTGGCCGCTGGTGATCACGAACGGCCCTCAGACGCGGACGCTGACCGTCGGCCTGGCCAGCATCACCCAGATGGGCGAAAGCGGCGCGGAGTGGAGTCTGCTCATGGCGGGCACGCTGCTGGTGGCCTGGCCGCTGCTGGTGCTGTTCCTGGTCTTCCAGCGCCGCTTCATTGCCAGCTTCGTGGCG
>JBKJQK010000189.1:0-5430 GCA_046594095.1 Anaerolineae bacterium
GTCCACGGGTTGACTCAGGACGCTGGAGAGTGCTCCGGCCCGGTCTGGGCGCCGGATGGCCGGCGCATCCTGTATTGCGCCTCGCCGACCGACCTGCGCCAGAGTGACGTCTTTGCGGTCTCGCCCGAGGGCGGATCCCCGACCCGGTTGACGCCCGGAGACGGCTCACAATACTGGAACGCCGCCTTCTCGCCGGACGGGACGCGGATTGCCCTGCAATGCAACCGGAGCGGGTTTGACGAGCTATGGATGATGGGACCGGACGGAGCCGGCCTGCGCCAACTCACCCGCCTGCAGCAGGACGTCGAGGACTTTGCCTGGTCGCCGGATGGGGCGCGGCTGCTGGCCATCGGCAGCGATCGCGGAAGTGATCCGCTATACGTTATCTCTGCCGACACCGGCGCCGTCCAGCCTCTGTCACTCCCGGTGGGCAACTACACGTCTCCCCGCTGGCTGAGCCTGGGCGATCTGTTCGTGGTCGGCTTCGACAGGCCGCAATCGCCGCCCGCGCTGTATGTGTGCGCCATTGGAGAAACGCGGATGCGGGCGTTGACCGACACCGCGGCCGCCGCGCTGAAGCGCTTTCCCTTTGTGACACCCCGCCACATCGAGTTCACCGGCGCCGACGGGTGGCGCATCCCCGCCTTTGTCTATGAGCCGACCGCCCCTCCCCGCGACCGGCGCGGTTACGCCGGGATCGTCTATCCGCATGGCGGTCCGAATGCCCAGTACGACCTGGCCTGGGATCCGGTCCGGCAGTACTTCGTGGCCAAGGGTTACGCGATCATCTGCCCGAACTTCCGCGGGAGCACAGGCTATGGGCGTCTCCTCAAAGAGGGCAATCTGTTCGATTGGGGCCGTGGCGATCTTGAGGACTGTCTGGCCGCCACGGACGCGCTGGCCGGCTTCGCCCGGGTCGACCCGCGCCGCCTCGGCATGTGGGGACAGAGCTACGGCGGCTATCTCACGCTGCTGGCCCTGGCCAAGGATTCGCGTTTCCGCTTGCGCTGTGGCGTATCGTTGTACGGGGACAGCCATTTGAAGACGTCGTGGGCCCGCGGTGACCACTCCGGCCGGCAGGACCTGGAGTGGCAGATGGGCAATCCCGCGTTGCGCGCCGCGCGTCTTGAGGAGAGCTCGCCCCTGGCCTATGTTCAGAACATCAAGGCGCCCGTGCTGGTCCTTCACGGAGAGCGCGATCCACGGGTGGCCTTTGGCGAATCCCTCCAGCTTGTCGAGGCGCTCAAGCGGCTCGGCAAGGGTTTCGAGTTCAAGAGCTACCCGGACGAGGGCCATGGTTTTGCCCACGCGGCAAACGCCCTGGACGCCCTGCGTAGAATTGAGAGATTCTTGGATTGGCACCTGCTATAGTTATGTCTACTCGACTTGGCATAGCCAGTCTCTCGAGCAAAGGAGTTCACGCATGAAGACGCGACAACACGTGGTGGGGAGTCTGATCGCCGCCTCGCTCGTTCTGGGCGCCTGTTCGCTGGGCGCGCCGAAACCAGCGGAAATCAAAATCGTTTCCCCCGCCAACAACGCGACCGTTCGCGTCGGCCAGGGGCTCAGCATCCAATGGACGGCCAAGGGCGACAACATCAGCATGATCGAGGTCGTGGTGACCAATCAGCCGTATGCCCAGGTGGCCACCCAGGATCCGAAGAAAGGTGTCCCCGAGTTCAACGCCCAGGTGCCCTGGACGCCGCTCCAGCCCGGCACACACAGCGTGCAGGTCAAGGCATATAACCCCGAAAACAAACTGATTGGCCAGTCGGACTTGGTTGTGCTGACCGCCCAGGGCGCGATTGCCGCGCCGACAACCCCGCCTCAGCCCACCGCCATTCCGGCTGCCCAAACCACGCCGGCTGCGGGCGGCGGACAGGTCGCCCCCACCGCCACGCCCGAACCGCCCGGTCTGGTCGTCACCAATGACTTCGCAAATGTTCGCGAAGGACCCAATACCGCCTATCGCCTGCTCGGGCGCCTGACCAAGGATGACAAAGCCGTCGTCCGCGGGCGGAGCGATGACGGCAAGTGGTATCAGATCACCTTCAACAACAGCGTCGGCTGGATCTTCGGGGAGCTCGTCCAACCCAACGATGCGGCCAACAGGACCGCGGTCGCGGCCGCGCCGCCGCTTCCGACGTTGCCGCCGCCGCCAAAACCAACGATCACGCCCATCCCGGTCCCGACGACGCCCCCGGTTGTGGGCCGGACCCAGGGCAATCTGACGGTCGATCGCATTACGGTTGGAAACAATGGCAAGATCGTGGCCAGTTGGAACGTCCAGAACATCCGGGAGGCCTTGTTTGACAAGGGCGATGGCAGCGGTTACAAGGCCGCGGCCGGGACCATGTCGGTCGAAGTCGACTGTATCGCCTCTGCGCGCACGGTCCGCCTCAAGATCACCAACAACGCCGGCTCCGTCCAGGAAGACTCCGTTTCGATTGCCGTCGACGGCGGATTGCCCGCGGGAGTCTGCGGCAGCAGCGGTGGCGGCGGTGGGGGAAGCTCGGATGTGTGCAACGCCAGTTCACCCTTCTGGAAGGCCGTCAGCAGCGGCAATCCAGGCTACACCTTCTGCTCAAAGCAAGACCTCGAGTTCGTCGCAGGACTTCCGTCGGTTGTGAGATTTAACAAAGGCGCCAACATGGATCTCTCGCTCAAATGGAACATCTACGGCATCGGCGGAATCCGGTTGAAGATCGAACCCAATACCCAACAATGCAGCCCAGCCGGAAGCCAGGGACAACGCGACTTGGCCGTCAATGGCTCAAGTGGGCCGGACAACACCATTTATCCGCTTAACGCCAACGAGTTCGGTTATGGCGGCTTCAAAATCGAGCTGTTTGTCATCAATCAACAAGGTGCCCAGGTGGGTTACAACGAGAAGTTTCTCTGTGTGACATAGCTGTTAGCTGTTAGCCATTAGCTGTTAGCCATAAGCCGGCAACTTGCGGCCGATGTTCAAGCCGCATGGTCGCACACCCAAAGCTAACGGCTAATAGCTAATAGCTAATAGCTAATAGCTCATGGCTCACAGCTCGCCCTCGTCCAGGTGGCTCTGGTCATTCAGGCTGCGCAGCCGCCATCGCTGATGCTCGTCGTAGATTGCCTTGGCCACCGATGCATTGCTGAATCCGAATGGATGACGCCGCATCGCCGGCAACCCCAACATCGCTGAGATCAAGGCCCCCAGCGCGCCGGCGTGCGACACCACGCCGACCGTCTGGTTGGGGTGGCGCCGGACCACGTCCCACATGAAGGCCCGGGTTCGGTCGTAGGTTTCCTGGGCGGTTTCGCCGCCGGGCGCCACCCACTCGTACTCATCCCGCCGGCTCAGACCGGAGCCGGAAAGAAAACTCCGAATCTCCTCGCCGGTCATGCCGGTTAATGCGCCCATGTTGTATTCGCGCAGGCGGGCATCAAAGCGGATGTCTGTCCCGGTCATCGCCGCGATCGCTCTGGCCGTGTCAGCCGCCCGTGCAAGCGGGCTGGAGTACAGCGCGTCGAAACGCCATCCCCGGAATCGATTCGCCAGACGGCCGGCCTGCTGACGGCCCGTGTCATCCAGCGGCAGGTCAAGCCAGCCCTGGACCCGGCCCGTGGAGTTGCCCAGGCTGCGGGCGTGCCGGATCAGGTAAAGGGTCAGCGGCCGGTCGGTCATGCCTGGCGCCGGATAAAGCGGCCCCGGCCCGCCTGACCCACGAACCGCTGCGCGCGCACAATGACCTCGCCCCGGCTGACGACATCCCGCGGCCAACCGTCCACAGTCATCCCGTCATAGGCCGACCAGTCCAGAGCCGAATGCAGGTTGCCGGCCGACAGCGGCTTGCGAATCGAAGGATCAAAGATCACCACATCGGCATCCGCGCCAGGCGCAATGCGGCCTTTGTCTTTCAGCGTATGCAGCTCTGCCGGCCGCGCGCAGCACAACCTCGCCCAATCCTGAAGCCCGATCCGGCCAGCCCGCACACCAAAGTGGTGGATCAGCGCCAGGCGCGGTTCAACCCCCGGCACACCGTTGGGCGCCTTGCGGAAATCCTCCGCACCAGCCGCCTTCTGGGCTGTGGTGAACGGGCAATGGTCCGAGCTGATCAGGTCGATGACCCGGCCCGAGACCAGTTTCCACATCGCGTCTTGATCGGCTTGCGGCCGGAGCGGCGGAGAACACGTCCACAACAGGCCATCCTCCCGGCGCAATTGATCGTCGGTCAGGACCAGATATTGCGGGCATGTCTCGCCGTAAATGAAATCGACCCCTCGCGCGCGCGCTTCCCCAAGCGCCTGGGTCGCCGCCGCGCAGCCCAGGTGGAAGATCAGCATCCGCGCGCCGGTCAACTCGGCGGCGGTCATGGCCCGGATCACGGCCTCGCGCTCGCTCAGCGCCGGACGGGTGAGCGCATGCAGGATGCCTGCTCCCAAATGCGTGATTGGCGCCGCTTCGCCCCGGCTGATCCAGTCCAGATCCGTCGCCGCCAGTTGGCGAAGGGTCTCGATCACATCCCCGTTCTCGACATGCACGCAGGCCAGCGCGCCAAGCGCCGCCACCTCGCGCAACGCTATAAACAAATCAGCGTCGCTGAGCTGATTGCCAGCGTAGGCCATGTACATCTTGAAGGTCGCGCAGCCAGCCTCGAAGACGGCCCGCATCTGGCCGATCCGGGCGGCGCTCACCCGCCGCATGTGGCCGGCCGGCGCCGGATCGATATCCGGCTGGATGGTCATGTGCAGGCCAAAATCAACGGCCGCCGGCCGGGCCTGCTCGAGCCGGGCCGCCAGCGCATCTGTCAAGGACTGACCCGGGAGCGCGTCGACAAAATCGATAACGGTGGTCGTTCCGCCCAGCGCAGCGGCGATGGTGCCAGTCCGCCAGTCGTCGGCCGTCATTCCCGCGGCGGTCCGCATGCTGAAGTGGAGATGCGCGTCGATGGCGCCCGGCAGCACGTAACACCCAGCGGCATCCAGAGTCTGGCCCGCGGTCGCGTCCGCGCCCGGCGGCAAAATCGCGGCGATCTTGCCCGCGGACAGGGCAATATCGCCCGCATACACGGCATCAGCGGTCACCACCGTGCCGTTTGAGATGAGTGTGTCGTAGGCCATGCAGCGATGATACGTCAAGGCGTCATTCTCGTGCGCCGCGCGCCACAGCGCTTAACTGACGAAGGGAAGGCGATTCCTTCGTCAACTTCCCTTCGTCTGTGAGTTGGATTGACCCGTCACGTCATCGCGCGCGCATTCCTCAAGTAGCGGATGATCTGCGCGGGGCCAAATCCAATCCGGGCCAGCAGAGCCAGACAGCGCGCCCCAGTGAGGGCCGCCGCCGCGAGCGCGCCGCCCCGGGCCTGGTTGGCCGCGAGGCGGGCCATCCCAAACGCCTCGCGCTCCGGGCTGCGAATCCGGCGGGCCTCGGCAATCGCGGCCTCGCAA
>JBKJQK010000428.1:0-24824 GCA_046594095.1 Anaerolineae bacterium
CATCGGGATCTGCAGGCCCAGGGGCACGGCCAAGCATGCCGCGCGAACTTCGGGTGTTGTGGCCGGGTAACCAATGGCGTCCTGCGGCAGCCACGAGCCTTTCCGTGCAATCCGGGTCATCCTCCGCATCCGTGATTCAGACATCGGCAGCCCCGCCAATATCAAGCGGCGACAGGCAACCTGTGTCCATGCGCGCTGGCGTCCGCGCCCTTTGGCAGTACACTCCAAAGGTTGATGTCTGACACCATCGCCCACGTCAACCGCAGCGCCATCCTCCTCAGCCGGCGTATCGACCGCTTCAGATAACCAGCATGGCACTCCTGATCCCCGAGACACTCGAGCGCGGGACGCCCGCGGCGCGCGAAGCGCACGCCCTGCTGCGCTGGCACAACGAAAATGTGTTCCGCGGCAGATAACGAACCGCAAGACTAACTCGGCCGCGCAAGCGATGCGCGCGAGTCCGTTTTCTGGAGATACCAAGCATGACCGATCGGTCCTCAGACATCCACTGCCTCGCCGTCATCCTGAGCCAACACTTCAGCCACGTCGCCGTGCGCGACGACTACGGCTGGATCGGCAATCCCGCCCTGAACGCGCTGGATTGCGTCCTATCCCTCAACCGGCGCTACGATGCCTTCTGCCTGCCGCGCGTGACTGAGTTTGGCGCGCGAAACCCCAAGGTCATCGAGCTATCCGATCTCAAAGCCATGCTGTCCAGCTACCCGGAGATCGGCGACTTCTTCCGCTTCAAACTGAACTACAACCACGCCGCGCGCGAGGCGACCCTGCGCGGCGTTGTCGACTACATGCTGGCGGTCGCCCCAAAGTACCCCGGCGCCACGGAGTGGGATCGGCTCACAGCCTGGGCGGCGTCCGCGCAGCCAGCCGACAGCGCCGAGGTGAAGGTCAAGGGCTTCGGCCTGGCCGGTTTTCAGTATCTGCGAATGCTGTTTGGCGCGCAGACGACCAAACCCGATGTCCACATCATCCGCTTCGTCTCCGAAGTCGCGGGCCGACGCCTCGCTCCCGAAGCGGCGCTGCATTTGCTCGAACAGGCCGCGGCCGAAGCCGGCTTGCCGCTGCGCGAGGTGGATGGCGAGATCTGGCAAATGGCGGCCCGCCCGCCCGAAAAGCGCGTCAATCCGGCTGGGCCGGGTTGACGGCACGGCGGTGCAAGATCCGCGCCCGGCAACGCTCTTCCGATCAGGCGGCCGCCGTGGGGTAATACCGACGTTTCGGGTCCTGCGGGCTTGTTCCGATCTCGCGAACTTTGCCGGGACCGACCAGTTTCGCCAACCTGCTATGCGCCATGTGCGGCGTCCGGCCGATGAGGACGGCGTTGTCGCGATTCAGCGGCTCGGAAGTCAGCTATGAAGCCCGGAAGCGACAAGGGGTTCCGAGTTCGCCACCTTTCGGTTCGGCGCCATCCTTACAGGTGAACATGCCGCCCACGCCAGCGGATGCCCGAGCCCAGGGGAAACTGCCCCACACCCGCCCGGTCGATCCACCCAGTCCCGCGAGGACGTTGTTCATTTTGGGCGCGGCTTCGAGCCACGCGCTGGCCAGCCCACGCGGCCACGCCGCCGGAGGCAATCAAACGGCGCACCCAGTCCCGCAGGGACTTTGTTCATGTTGCGCGTGGCTTCGAGCCACGCGCAACCCCGCAATCTCGCCCACAATCCCCCCATGACCACTAACGACACCGCCGACGACCTCGGCATCGTCGGCGGGATGGCCGGCTTCCAAAATCTGTGGATGCTGCTCGGCACGTCGACGTCAATTCCGCCCGACCGCGGTATGAATTCCGTGCTTTCGCGCGGGATGACGGGCCTTTGTGGACGCGGGACGCCGACGAATAACGCACGTTGGGCAGTGCAATTCCGTGATCCGGACGGGGTGTCCCTCCACGAAGGCCGGATTTCGGCGAAGGTGTCCTTATCAGAAGGACACCTTCTGGGTCGTCCGGCAATGCCTGCCCAAACCGGCCGGCGGCTTCAGCGCGCCGGCTACATCGGGATCTGCAGGCCCAGGGGCACGGCCAAGCATGCCGCGCGAACTTCGGGTGTTGTGGCCGGGTAACCAATGGCGACCTGCGGTAGCCACGAGCCTTTCCGTGCAATCCGTGTCATCCTCCGAATCTGCGATTCAGACACCGGCAGCCCCGAAAACCCGAGCGGCGACCGGTCAAACCTTTCAACTGGCCGAAGCACAACATTTCGATTGGCTGCGGAAAAGGTTGTAGTTGGCCGGCTTGACCCGGCCGCGGATGTCTGCCCAAGACATTCTTCCGCGCGTGGTCGAGGCTCTGACCCACACTCTGGTCGTCCGCGTGCTCGACCAGCGCAAATGCGGGAGGACCACCTTGAGCTTCAGCCAAGGCCCGCCATGCCCATCCGCGCCTTGTTGGAAACACCAATCGGCTGACCAAACGCCGTCAATGACTTTACATGATACGACCACATGATATCATGTCGCCATGGATGACATGACGACCACCCTCACCGATCGCGGCCAAACTTCTGTACCGGCTGCGATCCGACGCAAGGCAAAGCTGGCGCCCGGCCAGGCCCTCCGGTGGGAGTTCATCTCTGACCACGAGCTACGGGTGGTCATTCCCGAAAACGTCAAGACCCCGCCCAGCGCCGTGGCCATGATCGGATATGCGCGGCGTCTCAACCCCGGGCTTCCCGCGACAACGGCCAAGATGATGGAGATCCTCAGGGCGGGCGAGGCCGACGAATGAGCTGGGTGGTCGACACCTGCGTGTTGCTCGATATCGCACTGGGCGACCCGCAATTCGGGCTGGGATCTGCTCGGGCGCTCGACCAGTTGCGTGGGGATGGCCTCGTGGCCTGCCCAGTGACCCTGGTCGAAATCGCCCCGGCGCTGGGCGGCAAGCCGGAGCGCGTGCGCGGCTTCTGTGACGGGCTTGGCATTCCAATGGACATCCTCTGGACTCTCGACGACACTCGGGCGGCGATGAAGGCCTGGAACGCGTATGTGACAGCCAAACGCGCGGGGCTCTCCGGGAAGCGCCCCATCGCCGACATCCTGATCGGGGCGTTCGCGCAGCAACGCATGGGGCTAATCACCCGTAACACCACCGAATTCCGGCGCTGGTTCGGCGCCATGCCGATCGTTGATCCCGCAAAGCCGGACAAACGGCCGTAGATTTCGGTCCGAACAACGAGCTTAGCCTATCTTTAACCTTGCAACTGGACGCGCCTGACCTTTCATTTGGACGGGCCTAAACGCTGCGTTTAGCCAACTCCGGAAGGCATGTAGCCGAACCGGATCGACGCCGCTCGAGGCGCGGATGTCGACCAACCACGGGGCGTCAACGCAGGGGATAATTAACATAACTATCAGTTTATGCTGTGATTACCATGAAATTCCAACACATGCTGATGGAATTTCATGGTAATGTGACAAATATGATCGAACGAGTCCAGGTTCTCCACATGATCCAGACCGCGCTGACGCGCAGTCCGATCGTTTTACTCGCCGGCCCGCGCCAATGCGGAAAGACCACCCTCGCCCGCGCGTTCGTGTCCGCTCGCTCGGAGAACTACTTTGACCTCGAAGACCCGATCAGCCTGGCCCGTCTCTCAGAACCCATGACCGCACTGGGCCCGCTTTCGGGCTTGATCGTCATCGACGAGGTCCAGCGCCGGCCCGAGTTGTTCCCCATCTTGAGGGTGCTCGTGGACCGCGACCAGACACAGGCGAGGTTCCTCCTTCTCGGAAGCGCATCCGGCGAGTTACTCCGCCAATCATCGGAAACGCTTGCGGGCCGAATCGAGACCGTCACCATGCGCGGCTTCGGTCTTGGCGAAGTCGGCGGTCCGCCTGCAGAACGACATTGGCTGCGCGGCGGATTTCCACGCTCCTACCTTGCGGAGAGCGAACCCGACAGTGTTGCATGGCGGAAGAACTTCATTCAGACCCTCCTGGAGCGCGACCTGCCGCAGTGGGGGGTTCGGGTTGCTTCTGCCGCGCTGTTTCGCTTCTGGACCATGCTTGCCCACTATCACGGCCAGATATGGAATACAGCCGAGCCCGCCCGAGCGCTGGGCGTAAGCGAGTCCACCACTCGGCGCTACCTGGACCTGCTCACGGATGTATTCATGGTCCGGCAGTTGCAGCCGTGGCATGCCAACCTCAGGAAACGGCAGGTCAAAGCGCCCAAGGTCTATGTCCGCGATTCCGGCTTGCTGCACCAGCTGCTTGGCATCGAGAATGAGGGAAATCTGTACAACCATCCCAAACAAGGCGCGTCGTGGGAGGGTTACGTGATCGAAGAGACGCTTGCCGCCGAGCAGCCCGATGAAGCCTACTTTTGGGCCACCCACCAGGGCGCGGAAATCGATCTCATTCTGCGCAAAAATGGTCGCACCTTCGGCGTCGAATGCAAACGCGCGGACGCGCCGCGCCTAACCGCCTCGATGAGAACCGCCCTCGCCGACCTTCAACTCGATCACATCGCGGTCATCTACCCGGGCGACATACGCTACCCGCTGGCGGACAAGATCGAGGCCGTCCCGCTTCGCGAGCTATGGGACGGCGGACTGTTCCCCAACGCATAGCGTACTCAGAGTACGTTTATCGAGGCTTGCTCCCACCCATCCCCAATCTCCCCCATAATCCCCCCATGACCACAAACGACACCTCCGACGTCCTCGTCATCGGCGGCGGGATGGCCGGCCTCGTCTCCGCCCTCCAGGCCCAAGATCTCGGCGCCAGGGTCACGGTCCTCGAGAAAGGCCCCGCCGTCGGCGGCTCGCTGGCCATGTCCGGCGGCACGATCTGGTGCGCGCGCACCTACGAGGACCTGCGCCGGCTCGTCCCCCGTGGCGACCCCGACCTCGCCGCCGCCCTCGTCGCCGACTTCGAGCCCGGCATCGCCTGGCTGCGCGGCCTCGGCGCCACCCTCACCCCCGTCCCCGTCGAGCCCTACCGCTCGGTCTACTGGACCGAGCCCAATCCGCGCGTCTTCGTCGCCCACCTGCTCGCCCGCTTCGAGGCCGGCGGCGGCACCGTCGTCACCGAGGCTGCAGCGTCAAGTCTGACCGTTAACGAGAATGGCGTAGTCACCGGCGTCGAGGCGCGAACTCCCGCAGGCCTACGCGCCTTCCATGCCCCTGGCGTCGTCCTCGCCAGCGGCGGCTTCCAGGGCAACCCGGCCATGCGCGCCCAGTTCTTCGGGCAGTGGGCCGACCGCCTCGTCACCCGCGGCAACCCGCACAGCACCGGCGATGGCTTCTGGATGGCCGCCAACGCCGGGGCCGCGCCCTCAAAGGCCATGAGCAGCTTCTACGGCCATCTGCTGCCCGCACCGCCCGCCCGCGTGCCGGTCAACGACTTCATCGCCTACACGATGTATCACAGCGAGCAGTCGGTCCTGGTCAACCTGCGCGGCGAGCGCTTCACCGACGAGTCGCTCGGAGATGAGACCAGCAGCCAGTTCGTCTGTCGCCAGCCCGAGGCGCTCGCCTGGCTGATCTACGACGACGTCATCTACCGCCAGTTTGCCCGTCGCCCCGGCGGCGCCGGCGCAAGGGCGACCGACACGTTCTATGAGTCCAAAGCGTTGGGCGCCCCGGCCGCCACAGCGAATAAGCTCGAGGACCTGTGCGCCCAAATCCAGGCTCTGGGCGGGCATGGGGCCGGGACGTTGGCCGCGCTGCGCGAATACAACTCTGCCGTGGCCGCGAACGCCGCCGCGAATCTGCGCATCCCACGCCGGGCCAAAGCCAATCCGGTCGCGACCCCGCCCTTCTACGCCCTCGAAGTCACGCCCGGGATCACCTTCACCCTCGGCGGAATCCGGATCAACCCCGACGCGCAGGTCCTCGACCGGGCCGGCCGGCCGATCCCCGGTCTATTCGCCGCCGGCGCCGACGCGGGCGGAATCCACAACGAGCAGTATGCCGGCGGGCTGTGCCTCGGCCTGGTCTTCGGCCGCCGCGCCGCGCGGGGCGCCGTAGTGGGCGGATAGTTACCCCGCACTTTCTGTATGCGCATTGTCAAGGTATGCTTTACAATTCGCACAGCTATGATCAAGGGGACTGCAAACCATGACCGACTTTACGAAATCGCCGAAGCGCAGGCGGGCCACTTCACCACCGGTCAAGCCCGGTCAGCGGGGTACTCGCGCCAGCTGCTTGGCCATCACGTCAAGTCCGCCAACTTCGTCCACGAGGATCATGGCATTTACCGGCTCGCCCGGTTTCCGCGCTCGCCTCGCGAAGATCTCTACGTTGCCTGGCTGCGCTGCGGGGCGCGGGCCGTCGTCTCCCATGACAGCGCCCTCGACCTGTATGGCCTGTCCGATGCGATTCCGTCCGAGACGCACATCACCATTCCGCGCGGCGCGTCGCAGCGCCGGGCAGGCATCCGTCTGCACACGAGCGCGCTCGGGCCATCAGAGATCACCTCATGGCAGGGTCTGCCGGTCACCACGATCGAGCGGACTATCGTGGACATGGCGGCCGGCGGCGCGCAGGAGTGGATCCTCGAACAGGCCCTTCGAGAGGCGCTCGGCCGCGGACGTACGACAATAACAGCGCTGATCGCCCAGGCGGAGCGCAGCCGCCAGCCGGCCCGCGGACAAGTCCTTGGGCTCGTCCGGGGCGTGGCGCAACCGTGAACTACGCGACGGCTTCTGCCCTCCGGCAGGCCCTAAACTCACGCCTGGCCAACCAGAGCAGAGGCCAGGGAATTCCTTTGGCGCGTCTCCGCAAAACGATTGCATTCGACCGTTTCCTGGTTCGACTGGCAGCGGCGGATCCGGGTGCCTGGGTGCTCAAAGGCGGGCTGGCGCTGCAACTCCGCCTGGACAACGCCGGCCAGCAGCGCGCGCGAACAACTCTGGATGTGGATCTCCAGACGCCAGTCGTTGCCGGCGACGTCCATCGCATGCTTGTTGCCGCGGCCCGGCAGGACTTGGGCGATTGGATCACCTTTGATATCACGCTCGCGGGAGCGGATCCGGAAATTGGCGCGCAGGAGCCTGGCATCGTCCGGTTTCATGCGGAGATGCTCCTCGACGGACGACCTTTCGAGACGTTTCGAATCGATGTCGCTGCGCGTCCGGACCTTGACATGCCAGTGGAGTGGCTGTCACTGCGCCCGATCCTGGCCTTCGCCGATCTCGCGCCGGCGCGGATTCGGTGCTATCCAGTCGTCCAGCATTTGGCCGAGAAGACCCACGCATATGCGAGAACTCGGGCAAGTGGCGCCAACACGCGGGTCAAGGATCTGGTCGACATCATTCTCATTGGGGAATTGGACGCTTCGCTGGATAGCACTGCGCTCAGGAGAGCCTTGACACAGACCTTTCGGACCGGCAACTTGGCGCTGCCATCAGCGTTGCCTGAGCCACCAACGGCATGGGAGAGGCCGTTTCGTGAGCTGGCCCGCGTAACCGGGCTCCGGCAGCTTCGACTGGCCGATGGTATCGCAGCCGCGCGAGCTTTCCTCGACCCAGCCCTGAGCGGTGACACACGCGGCGCCTGGGATGCCCGAAATTGGTTGTGGAAACCAGCCGCGGCTGGCGAGGAATGATCCAGGGTGGATCGAATCAACCTTGACGCGCACTTTCGAGAGCACATCAGGGCGAGTGAGGAATTCCCGGAACTGATTGCATGAGCAAAGGATATCGGCCCCGCGCGCGTTTGCCGATATGCGCACGCCCGGTGGACGGTCACAGGGATTCCTCACTCGCCTGTCTTGCTCAAGCCTGCCAACGCGAAGTGGGCGCGTTCGGAATGACAGTCGCAAAAACACGCATCCCGAGCGCACGGATTGCCCCTGCCGCATTTTCTGGTTTCCCACACAAATCACCTTCGACGACGCGGCCGCGGCGACGCTCGCCAACAGCTCGCAGCTCGGCGCCGGAAGCGGTCAAGTGCCAATCGAATCTCGGGCGCTTCGGTTCGCCCTTCTTCTTCGTTCTTCTGTTAATTGCCTGTGAAAGGTCCCTGGTCTGGCCGTGCCTGGCACGGGGCATTTGTCCCTTGCGCCGCGCTTCCGCATGGCCTAACCTATTCGCGTGACTTCGCCGCGCGTGACGCCGCATGAATAGGAGGCCAATACCATGTTTGCAAACCCCTTCGCCGCCATCCGCGGCTGGATCAGCCTGACCGTCCTGATCGCCGCGCTCACGCCGCCTGCCTTCCCGCCTCCGCCGACCGCCGAGACCCTTGCGCCCGCCACCGCTGAGACGATCACGATCACCGACTTCAGCCCGCAGTCCGGCCCCTTCGCCGGGCGGCGGGCCGGCGGGACGACAAACGCGGGCGTGTCAGCATCCGGCCGCGTGACCGCCCTGGCGGTCTCTATGGACGGTCAAAGGCTGTACGCAGCCTCGTCCAACACCGGGCTGTGGCGGTCGAGCAACGGCGGCACGGACTGGTGCCAGCTCTCCATCATCATTGGCTGCCCGGATGGCCCCGCCAGCGCCATCCCCGTCCCGATCATCTCCGAAGTCGCGGTCCATCCCGGCTCGGCCAACGGATCCGTGGTGCTGGCCGCAGCCGCGCAAGACACCCGTGTCGCGTCGAACGCCGGTCTTTACCGCTCAACCAACGCCGGCGGAAGCTGGACCCGCGTGCACGAATTTCGTTGCGGCGGCGCCATCAAGCCCGCCTATCAGGTCCGCTTTGCGCCGGACGAAAACAACCTCGCCTTTGCCGCGGGCGGTTGCACGGTCGCCCGGAGCGTCGATGGCGGCGTCTCATGGACCAGTGGGGTGGCCCCATCCGGTTACATTACCACCTCCATCTTCTACATCGCGGTGAGCGAGTACGACCCGGCCGTCAGTCACCATTGGGTATTTGCCTGCGGCGACACCGGCACCTACTTTTCGTCCGACAATGGCGACACTTGGACGAAGGATTCCTCAAATCTGGCCTCTGCGGCCGGCTGCGGATGGGGCGGCGCCCCGCACCTCATGGCCACCGAACCTGGCGTTCCGGGCAGCATGTTTTTGGCCCGCTACGGCAACTCGAATGGCCCTCGCTTTTTTGACAGCTTCGGCGCTGAGTGCAACACCTCCGGAATCGGCTGCGGCGAGGGCGCGCTCTACCGGGCCGCCTACACCACCACCATATCGCTCGGCGAGTGGGCCCAGCTCGCCAGCCCGCCCTCGTATTTCGGCGATCCATCCACCACCGACGGCCGCCTGGCCAACTCGCCCAGTGGCGTGCCGTTTGTCATCACTCGGGCAAGGCCGGGCGGCGGATATCTGCTCTTCTTCAGCGATGAGGCCACCGTGCATGTATCCAACGGACGACCCCCAACCAACTACAACATCTTTGCCAGCTGGCACCGTTTGGACGGCTGGGATCCGTGGGCATACACCAACCCGGGTGGAAACCGGCGCGGGATATTCATCCACGCCGACGCGTATGATCTCGCCGTCAGCGCGGACTTCAGCCTGACCCTGCTCGGCGCGCCCGCGGGCTGCTTCGACCCGACTCAGAACCCGCTCGGGTTCCTGTGGTGCGGCAACACGTCATACGGTTCTTCACAGGGGCGTCTGTGGATCGCCAACGACGGCGGCGTATATTTTTCGGATTCGGCCGGCGTCAACGGCCTGTGGGGCCCCGCCCGCAGCGGCCTGAGCACGTTGAGCATGAATGGCGCAGCCGCGCTCGTCCGCGCGGGCCGGGGCGCGCCCGCACTGTATTCCGGATTGCAGGACAACAGCACGTTTGTCTACAACCCGGACGGCATCAATCCGGATGGCGCGGCGGCCAACTGGGGCGCAGCCGAGGTCGACGGCGACAATGCCCCGTATTTTGCCGACGCGGCCCGGCCGGATCAGGTCGTCCACATGGATTCGAACCGGGCCCGGCAATTCGGAATCTTTCGCGGCTTCTATGGCCAGTACCCCACCCCGATCTACACGACGATCGCCCAGACCACAGTCGTCCCCTATCCGCCCGGCGCCATGTGGGCGAACTACTTCAACCGTCCGGTGATCCAAACAAGGGTCAATGAAACCGCGCCCGGCCTGGCTGACCTTGTCCGGATTGGCCAGCAGCTTCAGGGCGGCGTCACCTGGGTGCCGCGCCTGTACCGGACCACAAACCCGGCCGCGCCAAACGGCGGATGGCAACCCGTCGGCCCGAACCTCGCGGACACGGTCGCGGCGGAGGGCGCCGGCGCAGTTCAAACCAGCGGCGGACACGCCAGCCCGGTCTTCTACGTCAAGACCAGCGACGGGCGGCTGTTGCGCGGCACATCGGTCAATGGCGTGGTCCCGAGCTGGACGCCGGTCATCTCGATGACAGGCAACGGGGCCTGCCTTGCCCGCGCGTTCTACGCTGATCCCTACAACAGCCAGCGTTTGTTCGTCGATGATATCGGCGGAAAGGCGTGCGCGGCCGGGATCAAACGCTCGGATGACAGCGGCCAGACCTGGCAACCCGCCACCGCGCTCCAGAACGCCCTCACCAACAACGGCGAGTTCAGCCTGGGCTGCCAGCCCCAGAGAGACGGGCCGAACTGCCTGATGAACGACATGCAGTTCCGGCGCGGTGAGGCGCAATCGATCTATGTGGGCGGCATCACCGGCGTATTCGCCTCGTCGGATGGCGGCGCGACCTGGGGCCGGCTGCTCAACAACGCCGACATCCCCTGCGACGCGGCCGCCCTCGGCATCGACACCGTTTCCGCGCTCGCCACCCGAAGCGTCTTCGTCTTCTGCTACGGCCGGAGTGTGTTGCGGATCAGCGGTGTGCGTGGGCCGTCAATTACGGCCAATGTCACGGTGGACGGCGGCGGGGCGCTGAGCAGCGCCGACGGCTCGGTGCAGGTTGCCTTCGACCCGCAAACCGTTCGAACCGACCACACGGTGGTGCTTGCCCACCGCACCGAATCGTTCGAGCCGCTGCCTGAGGGCCGGATCGGGCTCACCCACTTCACCCTCGACGCCTTCGACGCGCTGAATCAGCCGGTGACTCAGCTCACCGCCACTTATACGCTCACGGTCAAGCTCAACGGGGAGCAGCTCGCCTTTCACGACCTCTCCCCTTCAGACGTCGAGGTGTACCACTACAACAAAGTCCAGAAGAAGTGGCTTCCGGCCAATTCGTGCGCGGGATGCGGAACGATCCACGGTCCCGAGGCGCTCACGGTAACGCTCGACCACTTCAGCGAGTTTGCCTTGCTCGGCAAGCCAAACACACCTGCGCTCGAGACTTGGCCGATGTTCCATCACGACCCCCAGCACCTCGGGGCCATTACCGGTCAATCAGCGCGGATGAGTCCGCCCCTCGGCCCGGTCACGCGCTGGAAGTACCAGGTGACCGAACCGCCCGAGGAGGCCCGCTTTGGCCAATACCGCTGGTACTCTTCCTTCCCGATCGCCGATCTGGACGGCGACGGCACCCTCGAAGTCGTGGTCACCACACCCGACAACGCCCGGGCCTGCGACCTGTGTGAGCCGCCCCGGGACAGGGTCATTGCGCTAAAAGACGCTCCGGGCGAGAATCCGCCTGTGCGGGCCATGTGGATCTATACCTCGCCGTTCACGCCGACCCTATGGGGGTTCGACCAGTACAGCGCCGCCCTCGTCGACGCGGACGGCGACGGCAAGCCTGACGTCATCTTTACCTCGAAGGACGGCCATATCCGGGCGCTCAAAGGCACAGATGGCGCCTTGCTGTGGGATTTCAACTCGGGCTACTTCATCGAGGCGGGGCCGATGATCGCCGATCTCGACGGCAACGGCTCCCCCGAGGTGATTGTGTCCACCGGCTGTACTCCCGCCCCCGGATGCGCAGGCGCGCAGGATGTCAGCAGCGGCGCCCTGTTTGTCCTCGAGGCCCACTCGACCGATGGCGTCAGCGGCACGCTGCTCTTCTCCCAGACCTTCCCCTACAAGCTCGACTCGGCGGAGCCCGCCATCGCCAATCTCGATCCGGGAGGCAGTCTGGGTGTCAAGCACATCGTCCTTGGGACCTGGGGCGGTCGGCTGCAGGTGTTGTGGCGGACGCTGGATGGAACGGTCTTCTCCCAGAGCCTGCACCTTGGCGCCCTTACGAGCGAGACACTGTCGTCGACACCGGTCATCCGAAGCTCGCCGCTGCTGGCCGACTTCGGCGAAGGGATGACGGCGGTCTTTGGTTGGATGCCCGACGCCAACTCCGGCACCCAGGCGCGCCTGTCGGCGGTCCGGCTGAGCGTGAATACGCTATCGGGGACCGCAGTGTTCACGCCAACGTGGACCCGGTCGATCGACGACTGGAAGTCCTCCCCGGCGCTGGTGCCGATGGGACCCGCCAGGCCGCCACTGGTGGTGACCGGTTACGGCATCGGCCTGGGCGCAAATCAGGGCACCGGCGGGTATGGCCTATGCAACAACGTAAGCGGCGGCATTCTGGCAATGAACGTTGTCAGCGGAACCGTGGCATGGACTCATGACTGGGACGCCACGGGTGAAGGAAACGTGCGCGGTTCACCCGCGGTCGCCGACTTTGACGGCGACGGCGGAATGGATGTGGCCCTGCCCGCGGGATGCTTCGGAAAGCTTTTCGGTTACGACGGCGGGACCGGCGCCCCGAAGTGGGAGCGCCAGCTCGGTCCGCGCACCATCGGCTCGCCCTCGCTCGGCGACTTGAATGGCGACGGCGCGCTCGAGATCGTCGTGGGCAGCTACGACGGCAATGTGTGGGCGCTGACCTCGCCTCGTTGGGCATTTGTCCCGGGAGCGTTTCGGTAGATGCGCGCCGCGGCGGACGATCGGAGCGCGCGGCGGGTGACGCTTCTGTTCCTGGCGCTGAGTTACGCCGCCGCGATGGCGCTCGCCGGTTTGCATCTTTCCACGCCATCGGATGACGCTATCGCGCTCGTTTACGACCGACAGCAGGATCGAGCCGGTGTGCCAGTCGCGCCGGTCTCGGCCGGGAGCGCCCTGCGAACCGGGGATGTCGTGCTCGCGGTGGCCGGAATTCCGGTCGAAATGTTGGGAATTGCCCCCGGGCCTGCCTGGAGACCGGGCGACACGGTCATGTATCAGGTGATTCGAGAAGGGCGCGAAGTCAGCGTGCCGGTGGTTCTGAGCGCGGGTTCGCCTGGGCCAGCGCTTGACCATTGGGGCGAGTTGCTCTTTGGTCTGGCCCTTCAATTTGTCGGCCTGTATGTTTTCGTGCGCCGCCCGAGGGAACCTGCCGGAAGCGCGCTCGCCATGGCGGGTGGCGCAGCCCTGGCGAGCGCCTGGATGCGGGCGCTCCAGGGCTCGCTGCCCGATGCGGCTGGGGGACCGGCGGCCTGGTGGCTGGCCGTCGCAAGCGGCTTGATCTACATCGTTTTCTACGCCGGCGTGCTGCACCTGTTCCTCGTCTTTCCGGGGCGGCACCCCATCCTCTCGCGCTGGCGGCGCGCCATCGCGCTGGCGTATCTCTTGCCAACCGCGATCATGGCGGCCGCTTTCACGATCCTGTTCGCTGCTACGCCGGTATGGTGGTCGCGGATCCTGGTATGGGGGGCAGCCGTGCGCGCAGTCAACGTCGTTCTCGTCGGACTCGCCATCCTCGCGCTGGTGACCGGCTATCGCGCGACCCGCGACCCGGCCCTGCGCCAGAAGACGAAATGGGTGGCATTGGCGGCGGCGGCGCTTGGCGCAGTCACGCTCGTCTTCCGCCAGCTGCCCGGCGTCATATGGGATGTCCGTCCGTTAGGCACGAACGAAAGCTGGGTGGTCGGCCTGATCCTGCCGCTCGCGCTGGCGATCTCGATCCTGCGTTACCAGCTGTTCGACATCGACGTCCTGATCAATCGGGCGCTGGTGTACGGCGCCTTGACGGCAATTGTGACCGCCGTGTACGCCCTGATCGTGGTCGCCGTCGCCGGATTAATTGGGGCCCGCGGCAGTGTGGCTCTGTCACTGGTCGCGACCGCGCTGATCGCCTTGATCTTTCAGCCCCTGCGCGAACGTCTGCAACGCGCCGCCAACCGGATGTTGTATGGCGAGCAGGATGAGCCGTACGGCGTACTCTCGCGCCTCGGCAAACGCCTGGAGGCGGCCTATCTTCCTGGACAGGCGTTTGCGGCCATCGTGGAGGCCGTCTCGCAGGCGCTCAAGTTGCCCTATGCGGCCCTGTTCATCGGCGAGGGCGCCGCCCGCCACTTGAGCGCTGACCATGGCCGGCAGCCGGCCAGACCGGATCAGTTGGTTCTCTTCCCGCTTATCTATCAGGGCGAGCGAGCCGGGGAGCTGGCGGTCCTGCCGCGAGAGGCCGGCGAGGGTTTCTCCGAGACCGAGCGGCGGCTGATCGAAGACATCGCCCATCAGGCCGGTCCGGCCGCCTACGCTCAAACGTTGATGGCCGACCTGCAGCGCTCGCGCCAGCGGCTGGTGACAGCCCGCGAGGAGGAGCGCCGCCGGCTCCGGCGCGACATCCACGACGGAATCGGCACGACCCTGACCGGCGTGCGCTTGTTGATCGGGCGGGCCATGGATCGCGTGCCATCTGAGCCGGAGGCATCGGCTCTTCTGGCGGACGCGAAGGGGCAGACCCAGCAGGCCATCGCCGACATCCGCCGGCTGGTCTACGACCTGCGCCCGCCCGTGCTTGACGAGTTGGGACTGGCCGCGGCGCTGCGCGAGCAGGCGGCCCGGTTTGGGTATGAGTTGATCGCCGATGAACCGCTCCCGGCCCTGTCGGCGGCGGTGGAAGTGGCCGCCTATCGGATCGCGGCGGAGGCAATCAGCAATGTTGCCCGCCACGCCGGGGCCTCGCGCTGCGTCATCTCGATCAGCCTGGATGCCGCCGCCGGCGCCCAGGCTGCTTTAAGAGTTTCGGTCGACGACAACGGCGCCGGCATTCCAGAGCGGACCCGGGCCGGCGTCGGAATCGGGTCGATGCGCGAGCGGGCCGCCGAGCTCGGCGGAAGTCTGGACATCGAACGTTTGGCGGAGGGCGGCACGCGCCTGAGCGCGCGCCTGCCCCTGGCGCCGCCCTGACCCAGCCGGGGAGGAATGTGGATGGATCCCATACGTGTGCTAATCGCCGATGACCATGCCCTGATGCGGGACGGATTGCGGGGGATCCTGTCCATGATGCCCGATGTCGAGGTGGCCGGCGAGGCGGCGACGGGCGAGGAAGCGATCGAGAAGGCGGTGTCCCTGCTCCCGGACGTCATCCTGATGGACATCCAGATGCCGGGGATGAATGGGATCGAAGCGACCCGCCGCATCCTGCGGGCGGTTCCCCGCATCGGTGTCATCATCGTCAGCGTCTTCGCCGACGACGACCTGGTCTTTGCCATGATGCGGGCCGGCGCGCGCGGCTATGTGTTGAAAGAGGCTGACGACGAGGAGCTCATGCGCGCCGTGCGCGGGGTGGCCCGCGGCGAGGCAAGCTTCAGCCCCGCCGTCGCGGCCCGCTTGATCGACTTCTTCCGCCACCTGAACGCGCCCAGATCGCTGGCGGCGGCAGACGTCTTCCCCGAATTGACCGCCCGCGAGGGCGCGATTCTGAGCCTGATCGCCCAGGGCAAGACCAACCAGGCGATCGCCGAGGCGCTCTTTCTCAGCGAGAAAACGGTCCGGAACTACGCGTCGAACATCTTCGACAAGCTGCAGGTTGCGACCCGGGCCGAGGCAATCATCCGCGCTCGCGATGCGGGACTGCGCTGACGGCCGGAGCGCCGAAACCCATCGTCCGCGCCCGTGCCCATCCTGCGTACCACATCCTCGCGGGGTCAACTGGAACCCGGCTTACGCGGACGTGTCCTACTTTCGATACACCTCGGGTCTCAGCTCGGCGATGAAGGGCAGCGTGCGATACTGGTCGGCTGGCGTCGCGGTAATCATGGTCGATCTGGGCAGCCAGCTCGGAAACGCGGGCCTGGATGGCATTGGTGGTAACGAGGATGCGCGCGAGATCAGGGTTTTGGTCTGCCATGGCGCGAGCCTACCATGCGCGCCGCCTGTCGCAGTCGAGGGGCGCGCTCAAGCGGGTAGCCGAAACGCGTCCCTCGACTGCGCGCTCGGGATGCTTCCGAGTGGGTTGATGCGCAAATGACTCGCCTACCGCCGCAGCATGAGCGGGAAGTAGTAGAACCGCAGCGAGGTCCCATCCGCCGTGAGCCACGTCTGCGGCGCGCGCGACTCAGCCCCGCGCCGCCATACGCTGTCAGTCAGATTGAGCGACCAGCCTCCGGCCTCAAACGGGCTCATATTCGGGAAGCCGAAGTGGACGTGAAACCAGTTGGCGCCCTGCGAGGCATATCCGCATACTTCGTTGAAAGTCCCTGGCTTGAGCGGGCCCAGCGCCTCGCCCTGCGTGACCGCCCGCCCCACGTAGAGATTCGAGCCAAAAAGCAGATGGGTGTACATCAGATCGCCGATCTTGATCGCCGTTGACGTCTCGCCGGAAACCGGCGCGCACCGATACGTGATCGTTCCAGCGGCGCTGGAGAGGAGCTGATTTGGGGCGTGCCCGGAGGCTGTATCGCCATCCGAAAGCAGGTCGACCGCCATCCAGCCGCTGACCAGCGACGGAAAGCCATTCGCATGCACGCCCAGGCTGCCGTAATACATCCGCGTACCGGTTAGCCACGGGAATCGATAGGCCGAAGCCGGAAGTTCGATCCGTCGGCGGGGGTCGAGATCACGCCGCGCCGCCGCGCTCAGGCTCGCCTCTGGGAGGGCATCGAGAAGGCCTGTGAACTCGGGGGTGCCCTCGACTGCGCCAGTCCAACCGCCCCCCTCGGGCGCGAGCAAAACCAGCCCAAACCACGCCCCGTTGTCAAGGAGGTTCCAATCCCCGCCCAGCTTGACTCCGGCCAGACCGATCACCGACACGAATAGGCCGCCCGCCACGGGCTGAACATCGGTGATCGCGTACTCCTCAACGTTGGGCAATTCCGCCCGCCCGGCCTTGAGGGCGGTCAAAACCGCGCGCGCGACGCCGGCGTCGACGTCGACCGTGCCTGGCCCAAGCCGAAGGTCGGGCGCGCTCGCCGGCGGGTCGGCAATCGACGCCAGGGCGGGTTCGGCCAAAGTCAGCGCGAGAGCCGCGACGACGATGAGACGCAATACTGAGGCGGATTGGCGCTTCACGGGGCCAAGACTACCACTGGTCGTTTGTAAGGTTGGTAAGGTTGGTAAGGTTGGTAAGGTTTATGACGTTGCATACGTCAGGAACGTTAAGAACGTTACCAACCTTACCAACCTTACCAACGTCCCCGTCACCCGGACTTCTTGACTCCGATCGTGTACGGTCCGGCGCCAGCCGGATCCTTGTGGCGAATCGACAGCCAGTACGAGCCGGCCAACAGCTTGCGCATGATCCGCGCGTTCTTCCCCTTACCGCGGTCGTCGTCCCATGCCAGGACGGCTCCGGGGTCATTCGGGCCGTGAAGGGTCATCACCGTGTCGGTCGTTCCCTCGGTGGACATGATGTGCGTGCCCGGCGCCGCGACGGCGAAATGATAGGTGTCGACTTCGCCGCCGGTCGAGATCGCCGCCGCGACGCGCGGCGCCCCTACGATTAGCTCCACGTTGCCCGCCGACCCCATCGGATACTGGCGCCGCATGAACTCGATATCGGTCTGCGACAGCGCGGTATTCCACCCGATGGCATACGACCCGATCGTCAACGAATCAGGAATCGCGTATTCCATGATCGAGGTGGGATCGAAGGCCGTGTGATTGGTGCTGTCCTCCGAATACACGTCGAAGATGTTGGAGTCGACGTCGGCGGGCGCCCACCCCTGCTGGGCGTAATAGGCGTAAACCTTGGGCTTATCCCACGGAATCTGCCCGGATGCGGCGGGATTCTGATGCTCATGGATCATGCCCAGGGCATGCCCGCATTCATGGCGCACCACCCGCTGGTATTCGCGCTCCGACGTCGTCGGCTCGAGCCAGCCGTAGTTCATCGTCGGCTTTACGGCGGGAACCGTGAGCGCGTCGGTTCCGACGGTTGACCATGAAAACCCCTTCTCGGCAAAGCTGATCCGGATCTCCGCGGTCCCGGCGTTCACGAAGTCAAAGCGAATGTTGGCCACCGCTTCCCATTCCTTTGCGATCGCGGCGACCCTGCCCTGCACGTCGGCGATGCCGTCGAGAAACCTTACCCGCAGGCGCCGGCCGTTCTCCCAGAGCTTGAGGCGCTCGACCGCCGCGCGTTGGGTGTGCGGGCCGCTGGTTCCCAGCGGTCCGTTCGTCCCGAACGGCGCGCCCGGCAGGGGAACGGCGCGGGCGGCCATCGGGCCGCCGCGCGACATGGGCATGATTCGGACGTTGTCCACCCGTTCGTTCGTTGCCGCCTGCTCACTGGAGCGCGATCTGGACGTTTCGTGTTGGCCCAGGCCTGGAACATAAGGTGAGCAGATCTTGTGCGTGCGTGGCATAAAGTCTCCTTGGCTGTGGCGGTCCAGCTTTTTCATGGGCTGATGGATAGCGAGCGCACGGCGACGCCTGGGCTGTTGAGCGCAATGTCCTTCAAGGTCGCCGGCGCGAGCGCGATGTCGTCGGCCGCCGTGGTCCCGGTCCGAATGACAGCAACGATCAGCACGACCGCGTTGGTTCTTACACCGGTGAGATCGAGTTCGAAGGTGACAATCCCTGAATGCAGTGAATCGATCGTCTGGCCGGCCAGGGTCAGCCGATGCGACTGGCTGTTGTTGCCGAGCGCAAACCCCCACCCGGAGCCAACCGCCAGGTTGGTTTTGCCATCAGCCGAATTCAGCACCTGATTGACGGCCGGTGCCCAGGCGACGTTGCCCGAAAACCAGGTGCTCGGGTCGTTGGGCGTCGCAGCATGATGCCTGCGTGGATCGATCCAGCGCAGGAGCGTCACGCGGACGTTTGCCCCCTCAACCGGATCAAGGCCGCGATGATGAACGACGACGTCGACCTTCAGCCGTTGGGCCGGGAGCGCGCATGACGTCGACGTAACCTCGCCTTCAGCCAGAGCGCCCGACAGTTCGCGGATGTCGGCCTCTGTCGGTGTGCCCGCCCCCCATGGCTCGGCTGTGGCGTGCGGGGCAACCATGGTGGCATTCCAAAACGCGGTTGTGATGCAGACCGTGTTCGGCGCGGCTGGTGGCGAGGGCCTGAGCGGGGCGCCGTGGTCGCGCAGCACCTCGTTGAAGTAGGCGTCCCACCGGCCGGTCGGGCGCACCCGCGGGTCGCCGGTCTTTGCCCGCAACGCGGCCTGGAAGCGACGCAAGGCCTCGGCGTCAAAGGCTGACACGCGCGTCCATGGCAGCGTACTTGGCGCCGTGCGCGATCTGCTCGGGCGGCGCGGCCGGACGTCGGGACTTCCGTGCCACGACCGGTCGGTGACCATGTCGCGCTTCTTCTCGATCGCGCGCGCGCGGTAGCGCAAATCATCGTCGTGCGCGCGAACGTAAGTGAGGTCCGTCACATCGGCCACGTCGAGACGCAGCTCCCAGACTCCCCGAGCTGCAATGCCGGCCCGCAAAAGGCGCAGCGACCCGCCCGAGAAAATCGCGAGATCCTCCACCGGGGCCTCGGGCAGCCCGTTAACGCGCGTCTCCCACGTCCACGTGGGATCGTCGTTGCCGACCTGCGCCCGCACGCCGCGCCACACGCCCACCGTGGTTCCGACCCATACCTCCTCTGGATGAGCCGGGTCGCAGGTGATCGCCGTGACCGGCGCGGGAACGGCGACGCGCAGGCCGGTCGCAAACCACTTTGACGCGCCATCAAACCACCACAGGGTATCGACGGTGGCGTCGTCTGCCTTGCCGATCGTCCCCAGATAGACCGCCCCTTTGGCGCCATGTGGCGTCGGGGGAAGGTTGGGTCCGGCGGGCGGATCGAGATTCACGGCGATATCGGTCCAGACGGCCGAATCGCGAATCGGTCCGTCGGCCGATGTCGTGTCCTTCTTGTTCTTGATGTTTTTCTTGATGATCGGTTCGCGCGTCCATGCGCCGGGCCCGCCGGCGTTGTCCGAGTTCGCCGTGCGGGCATACCGCATCAACGTGCCCTCGCCCAGAATCCATGCCACTTCAGGGCTTTGCCAACGGCAAACGGTGATGGCCTCACCGAAAGCATCCTGATTCGGATCGCCGGGCAGCGGATCGGTTCCGGTCGGGAGTGTGACCCAGGCGCGGGCGCCACCAGGTGTCGCCCATGGGGCGCCGAAGTTCTCGGCATACCAAACCCGGGTCGTGCCCGCAATGATTTGCCCGACCTTGGTCGCGCCCCGGTTTTTGCTAATTCCGGCCGCGGTAGAGTAAAACGAACTGGCGCTGTCCTCGGCGGCCGCCAGCACGCCGCCGCGGTTGACCAGGTTGTTTGGAGAATTCCATGCGAACGATCCGTCGGACGCCCGCCACACGGCCTGGACATACTGCGAGATGAAACGGTTCGGCACGACTGGATCGAAGACAACGCTTCCCCCATCGCCGCCTTCCCGCACATTCCAGACACCATTCGACAGTCGTTCGATGACACCGTTGTCCTGCAGCCCTGCGACGACATACCCCTCGCACGTGGGATGGTTGGCGATGTAGTTGGACTCAATGATCGAAAGTCCGTCGTTGCAGGCAAAAAACCCGACCTGCCGGGTTGGATTGTCCGACCGGTAGACGCCGCCGTCGCAGGATGCCCAGAGCCGGTCGCCATTGTTTGAGTAGACAACGTCATGCATATCGGCATGCACCCCGACCCCAATCATGGTGAAGGGCGTCGGATGCCCGAAGGTAAGCGTTCCGGCGTTGTCGGCAACGTTGCCCATAACCACCGCTCCGTCGCTGGACAGCGCGGTGCCGTCCGGAGCCACCGCGCTGAAGGTGGATCCGGCCAGGACGATTCGATTTGGAAGCGTCGGATGAACCGCCAGCGCGAGATCGTAAAAACCCTGGCCCTGAACGATGTCGGGCACACCCGCAACCGGGGTGGCCGTCGGGGCCGCGGCGTTCCCGGCCGCAATCCGGAAAAGCATCGGAACGGAACCGCTGCCACTGTCGACGAGCAGAAACACCTGGTCCGGCGGCAGAGACGCCGCCAGAACGGCGTTCCGGTCGGCGGCGCCAGGGGTGGCTATCTTCGTGAAGTCGGTTGCGCCTGCGGAACGGACCCACAATCCCGAATTCGGCCCGCCCCGGACCCAAACCCACAGCCGGGCGGGTCGCGCTCCGGCGCCCGAGGTCCACAAGGCATCCGTGCACTCGTCCGTAAGCGCGCTGAACGGCGCGCCGGCGACGCGGGTCCAGACGGCGTCGGCCGCGGCTGCGTTCGGGCGCTGCAGGAGGCCGTTCGACGTCGCCGCAACGACCGTGGTTGTCCCCGGTTCGATGGCGATCCGATTCACTCCGAAACCAATGAGATTGTTCGCCTCGCGCCGCCACGGATCCGCCAGCGCCGACGCGGCCGGGCCATGGGCGAAGAGGATTCCGACACCGCCAAGGGATATGCCCGGCTGAGCATTACGTGGAAGTCCCACCCGTTGCGAGGCCGCCTCGCCGGTTCCGACAAAGACGTCGTCGTCCGCTTCCGTCGCGCCAAAGGTGACCCGGATCGCGCCGCACGAATTGCGCTGCGCGGGGCGGTTCACCTCGCTGGCCGGGGCCGGGGCGAAGCCGCCCAACGACCGCCAGCGCGCGCCCGCATCGCCCGAATACCATATCCCGCCATTGCCGGATGCCGCATACACCCGCGTGCCCGAGGGGTCAACAGCCAGCGCGTTCACCCGGCCGGCGGCGCGCGGATCTCCAATTGCCTGTCCGCCCAGGACCGTGCTCGGCCCCAACGGCTGCCACAGATGCTCGCGGCCGCTCGGCGGCGCGAACGGGCCATGGCCCGCGCCGGGCGGCGCAGGAGCGGGGCGCCCGGCCATGCGCGCGGCATCCGGATCGAAGTCGGTCCGCCTTCGGGCAAAAAAGCGCGCCCGCCGGCCGGGATCATCTCGCGAGACCTCGCCTTTGTCCACGGTTGGCCAGTCGTAGCGGCTCATGGTGTCTCTCCGTCGGTCTTGTCCGGAGCAACGCGAATCCAGCCTTCGCGCAACTCGGCGGGGGTATCTGGAAGCATCGCCGACTGGGTCGCGGCGAGGATGGCATCCGTTCGCCAGGTAGCCGGCGTGTCGCGCCAGAGGAAGTTCTGATCCTTTCCAAACACCGAGACTTTCGGCAGTCGCACCTGGCCATTCGTGTCAAGGTCCGTCTCCACCAGGACCGGGCCGGTGCGTAACGATGGGGCGATCGCCGCAAGCCCGCGCCCGACCCAGTCGCGGGACAGCGCGAGCGCCTTGCGGGGCAGAATCCCCGATGTCAGCGACGCCTTGCCAGCCGGGTGCATGAAGAGGGTCAGGGTGACCGTCTGCCCGATATGCAGCATCAGGGTGTCGGCGTCATCCGTCCCGGCGATGTAGCCTGGTGGGAAAGGCGCCTTGGGTGGAATGCCCGTGACATCTGTGATGAGCCCGAGCTGACCGCGGCTTCGACCGCCGTCGGTGGCGGCGCCGGCAATCGCTTTGTCGACAAGACGGAATTGGGAGTAATCGTCATCGACAAAGAAACCCAGCACCCCATCGTCGCTGCGGGTCAACTCGCCGATCCGCACCGGGAAGGCATAGCGCGCTGCCTCGCGCTCGGCGGCGGCCCATTCGCTCGCCCGCTGCGGGTCGGAGAGATCAATATCGTCGGGCGGGCGCAGTTCGAGGCGCAATTGGGCCCGCACAACGGCGATTGGCCGCCCAACCAGCCCGGCGACATGCTCGCTGCCGAGGGCGGCAAAGGCGTCGACCGTCCACAACGTCGTATCGATCGCCCGCAAGAGCGACGACAGGGTTGATTCCAGGGGTGTGTCAAACGCCAGCGGCGCCCCTTTCCGAAGCGCAGCATCCGCGGCGACAAGGCCGGCGGCAAAGCGCCCAAGCGGCTGCTGCGCCGGAGTGAGCGCGAATAACGGTCCGGCGTCAGCGGGCCCCTCACGCCCGGCGGCAATCTCCCACATCACGCCGCCGCTCACCGCCTCATGGGAGAGTTCTCCGATCGGCAGACCGTCAACGCCAAAGATCTCAAGACTCTCATCGAGATGATCGGGCAGCACGAAGCCGGACACGGGATTGACCTGCAGGCTGGTCTCGATCTGATCGACCCGCGCCTCGGTGCCCTCCGCGCCGACCGGGGTGGCGGCGTCGACAAGCCTGTAAAGCCAGCGGGCAGGCCGCTGGAGCCGCGGTCCGACGGCCAGCGCGTTGGGGCGGCTGGCTATCCTGGATCGGGTGGGTATGGCAACGGTTGCCAGGGGAATTTCGAGCGTCCGCCCAAACGCGTCGAGCAGCCGGGCGCGGGTGAGGGTGACCGCGCCGGCCAGCAGGGCATGCGGCGGGCTGATGGGCGCCGGATTGCGGACGCTGTCGCCATCGCGCGGACGCCGCAAACCATCGCTCACCGGCAGCCCGAGCAGTTGCGACCGCATCCCATCAAGCGTGGCGGTGACGACGTCGAGATTGCGGACCGCTTCATCGAGGATCCGCAGGGCGGCCTCGGTCGGCTCGTCGACCAGGCCGGCCTCCACCGCGTCGAGGGCGTCTTCGGCCTTGAGCCAATCCGTGATCGCGTCGTGCAACGTGGAAGCCGCGCCCGTGGTGAGCGTCGCGCGTCCGCGCAGGGTAGCGCCGTCGCCGGCAATCGTCGCGCCAGCCCGGTCGAGTTCCACCGACCCGAGCCGCCATGCCTCAAGCGTCGGGGGATCGAGTCCCTCGATCTTGATTTCCCACTCCAACCACATCGGAATCCACGGCTGGGCCCAGGTCGTTACGCCGACCAGATCGGGGTCGACGCCCTTATAAAGCGAGAACTTGAGCATCTCGTCAGCGATGAGCATCTGGGTCTGCCGCGCGCCCGGGTCAACCCGCGTTGCCGCGCTCAAGGCGTTTGCGGCGCGGGCGGAGGCCGTTCGGGCGACGCCCGGATGGAAGGCGACTGTCGCGCCATCGTAGGTGCCGTCATGGCCAAAGCGCAGGACCGACTCCGCTTTCAGGCGCTTCAGGACAATCTCGCGGGCTCCAGAAGTTGGCGAGACGGCCGCGGCGGTCCATTCATCGTGATATGGATCGTGCAGGACGGCCTCCCGGGCCAGGGTGAGAACCTCGGCCGGGATCGATCCATTGCCCAGAGAACGCACGAAGCGGTCGGGCGGGATGATGCCGCTGATCTCGGTGATGACATGCGTCGGCCAGCGGCAGGTGAGCTTGCCATCCGCCGATCCGCGCCCGTCACCGCCGTGGCGGAGGCTGCGCGATGCGCCCCTGACGGCCAGCATCGGCTCGTTGGGAAAGGTGAAGCGCGCCGCAGGCCGATCGACGACGCGCGCCTCGGTTGGTCCCAGCACGTCGCCAACTCGCGAGCGGGCAAGGTCGTTGATCATCGCCTCGGTGGCCTTCATCAACGCCGGCTTGCGCAAGGACGAAAAGAACAACTCGCCGCCCACAGCCTTCGCCGAGGCGGCGTCGCTCGCCCCCATCGGCCGGGCATGCCGCGTGGCGGCCGCATCGGCGGCAAACTGGGTCGCTTGCGCCCGATCCGAAGTAACGTGGGTCCGGCCGAGATCGAGACCGCCTACGCCCCCGGTTTGCACCCGTTGCAGGAAGCGATCGGTTCCAGCCGATCCGCTCGGCAGCGATGAGAACGCCGCAGCGTGCTCGAATTCCTCGAGTTCGACGAGACCGTTGGGCGAGGCCAGACGGTTGATCTTCTGAGCCGTGAAGGCAGATAGCAGTCGTTCCGTGGCCCGGCTTTGTTCGATGGTCCCCCGTGCCGGCGATGCGAACGCGGCGATCAGGTCATCGTCGTGCAAGCCCATCGCCACCGACACGGCCGAC
>JBKJQK010000116.1:0-20081 GCA_046594095.1 Anaerolineae bacterium
GGCCGGAGTAGTCGACGCGCTTGCCAAGCAGGTTTCGGCGGAAGCGGCCCTTCTTGCCCTTGAGCATGTCGCTCAGGGACTTCAACTCACGGCGGCCGCGCCGGCTGAGCGCCTTGCCGCGCTGCGAGTTGTCAATCAGGGAGTCCACGGCCTCCTGCAACATGGGCTTTTCGTTGCGCACAATCACGTCAGGGGCGCCAAGCTCAAGCAAGCGCTTTAGCCGGTTGTTGCGGTTAATGACCCGCCGGTAGAGGTCGTTGAGGTCAGACGTCGCAAAGCGACCGCCGTCCAACTGAACCATCGGGCGCAACTCGGGCGGGATGACCGGAAGCACGGTCAGAATCATCCACTCGGGACGGTTATTGCTCTTGCGAAGCGCCTCAACGATACGGAGGCGCTTGATGGCCTTCTTCTTCTTGACCTTGCTGAGAGAGGTGCGGACTTCCTTCCACAGCTCCTTGCTCATCTGCTCGAGGTCGATCCGGCGGAGGATCTCGTAGAACGCTTCGGCGCCCATATCGGCCTTGAAGACCGAGCTGAACTTCAGCTTCATCTCGCGCATCCGCGTCTCGGTCAGAAACTGAAGGGTCGCCAGGCTCTTGACATCCTCGAGGTCGGTGCTGTGCTTCGAAGTGAGAGTTTCCAGTTCCAGCGCAAGCCGGGCGGACACGGCCCGGGTATCGTCGTCGACCTTGCCCTGGAGCAACTCGATTTCACCCTGGACTTTGCTGACCTGGCGCTCTTTCTCGTCGTTGATCCCGGACTCAATCTGATTGAGTTTGTCCTTGACCAGTTTCTTGAGCAGCACCTGCTGGGCGGGCGTGACGAGCTCGCCTTCCTTGGCGATCACTTCGCCGGTCGGCTCGAAGACGATCCCGACCCGAATGGTCTTGTTTTGTTTGGTGTCAAGTTCCTTCTGCAGCTTCTGGGCGGCCTTCATGACCGGATCCGTCTCTTCATCGAGCTGGGTCTTGAACTTCTCGAGAATGCCGTCGAGAATCTGCTGCTTCTTGACCAACTCCTTCAGAGTCTTGCCACTGGCGCTTTCTTCCTGGGCGCGGGTCTTGGCCTCGAGATCGGTCGAACGGCGCTCGTAGTCTTCCTGCAGGCGGCGGAGGGCCTTCTGGCGGGCCTCTTCATCCACATGGGTGACGACGTACTGAGCGAAATACAGTACCCGGTCCAGGTTACGGCGGGTGATGTCCAGCAGCGTCCCCAGAAACGACGGGACACGCCGGGTATACCAGACGTGGGCAACCGGGGCGGCCAGATTGATGTGGGCCATCCGCTCGCGGCGAACCGAAGCCTTGGTGACTTCGACCCCGCACTTGTCGCAGATGATGCCCTTGTAGCGGATATTCTTGTACTTTCCGCAATAGCACTGGAAATCCCGAGTCGGCCCGAAGATGGCCTCGTCGAACAACCCATCTTTTTCAGCGCGAAGACGCCGATAGTTAATGGTCTCGGGTTTGGTGACCTCGCCATAGGACCAGGAACGAATCTGGTCTGGCGATGCCAGTGAAATGCGGAGCGCTCGAAAGTCACGTAGTTCCATCGTACCTCGCTTGTGCTAAAGACCGTGAGACAACAAAACGAGCGCGGCCGATGACTCGTCCGCGCTTTTGCGTCGAAAAGCTCTATTTGTTGTCCCGATTAGGAAGGATTATACACGACGGAGCGCCATTAGCCATTAGCCTTTAGCTGTTAGCTGTTAGCTTTGAGCCGCGAGCAAAACTCCGACGCGCAAGCTGAGACGCGGCTGAGAACGCCCCGTCAGGCAAACGGTGTCTGCCACGGTAGCCATTTCTGCATTCTGCCTTCTGCATTCTGCATTCGTCAGCGCCTGCGTCGATTAAAATACCGCCGAATTGGCGGGGCTCGCGCGGCCGGGAAGTCAATCGTGGCGTTGAGAAATCATAACGACATCACAGAGGAAGGGGGCATCGCATGAAAGTATTCATCACGGGGGGCGGTGGCTTTATAGGATCGCGCATTGCCAGAGCGATCCTTGCGGCCGGCACGCTGGTCGATAGCGATGGCACGCCGCGGCCGGTAAGCCAGATCACCCTGTTCGATGCGGCATTTCCGCCCGACGTCGACCCGCGTCTAAAGTGCGTCACTGGCGATGTCAGGTCGACCGCGGCAATCGCCGAGGCGCTGGACAGGGACACCGATTCGGTGTTTCATCTTGCCGCGGTAGTGAGCGGTGGCGCCGAGGCGGACTTTGACCTTGGTATGAAGGTCAACCTCGATGGTTGCCGCGTGCTGCTGGAGGCCTGCCGTAAGCTGGCGCGGCCACCGCGCTTTGTGTTCGCCAGCTCGGTCGCGGCTTTCGGCGGCGATCTGCCCGATGTGCTCGATGACAGCACCACGCCCAACCCGCAAACCTCCTACGGCGCGCAAAAAGTCATGAGCGAGTATCTCGTGACCGACTACAGCCGCAAGGGTTTCATCGACGGGCGCTCCCTACGCCTGCCCACCATCGTCGTTCGTCCCGGTAAGCCCAACCTTGCGGCGTCATCGTTTGCCAGCGGCATCATCCGCGAGCCGCTCAACGGGCAGGTGTCCGAATGCCCGGTCGACAAGGACACCGGCGTATGGCTGCTTTCACCCGGCAAGGTGGTGGGTAACTTCATTCGTGCCCACGAATTGCCTTCGAGCGCCTGGGGCGCCAGCCGCGTGGTCAACCTTCCGGGTCTTACCACGAGCGTCCGTGAGATGGTGGCGGCGATGGGCGCCATTGCCGGCCCAAAGGTCGCCGGGCGCGTGCAGTGGAAGCCCGAGGCGCTCATCCAGGCGATTGTGAGGACCTGGCCGGTGCGCTTTCGCACCCCGAGAGCGCTGGCGATGGGCTTTCAAGCCGATGCCGACATCGAGTCGGTGATACGCGACTACATCCGCGATGAGGGCCTGACCCCAGCCTGAGCGGGGACGACCGCCGCAGGCCCAACGCCAAACGGCTGGAAACCCGCATCTGGCGTCGCCAGCCGGGAAACGATGCCCTCCTCGGCTGCCGTCTAGCGCCGCATGACGGGAAGATACAGCACGGTCATCGGCGGCGCCACCGTGACGACACCGACCGCGCTGAACGCACCGTCCCGGACGGTGTAGGTGAACGTGTCAGTGCCTGCCTCATCCACATCAGGCGTGTAGATGATCGCGTGGCCTGAGATCTCGGCCGTGCCCGTACCCGGTTGCCCAACCGCGACGAGGGCCACAGGACTCACATCCGGGTTCAGGTCGTTAGCCAGGACCGCGATCGTCGCCGGGCTACGGCGCGTGAGCGTGATCGCATCCGGCATGGCCGTCAACCGGGCCATTCAGACTGATGTCCGCGCGGTCTGAGGCTGGCTCCAGGCCGTCGGCGCTGAGATCCAGCTTTGTTCGCAGTGGAGCGCCGCGCAGCGCGGCATCGCCTCCTACCCGGGCGGTGAATGCGATGACTTCGGCCCCATGCGCGCGGCGATTTCGCGGAGGCGCTTCGGCTTGCTCAGAATGGCATGGAATTGGCCCGGGAGGATGGGAGCGTCTCCCAGGGCGCGATGGCCAACAACGCGGAAGCAGCCGCGCTACTGGCCCAGGGCCGGCTGGGTGAGGCCGAGGACCGCTACCAGTTGGCCCAATCGGCATACCGTGCTCAGGGCCGGGCGTTGGTCGGCCTGCCGGCGCTGGCGGGTTTGATTGAAGTCGCCCTGGCTCGCGGCGAGATTGCTGTGGCGAAAGAGCGGGCCGAGGACCTCCTGACCGCGCTCGCATCAGACCCAGCCGCCGCGGACTGCGCGCCGCCAGACGTTTTACGCGCGCGCTGGCGGGCGCTCACGGCCGCCGACGACGATCGCGCCAGCCAGGCGCTCGACGATGCGCGCAGGATCATGACGGCCAGGGCAGCCAGCATCCCTGACGAGGCCGCCCGCGGGGAATACCGCAGTCAGGCAGCAGTGACGTGGGCTTACGCCGTTGGGGAGCGAGTCGTGCCAGCCGTTCTGACGTAAGTAAGCGCGCAAGCAAGACATTGCGCCATCTGGACGCTTGCCGGCCGAGTGCGACGACGTTTGCCAAACCGAGTCAGAGGCCCGGCACAAGGTAGGCAGCGCGGTCTGCGCACGTCATCACTCCCGCGAACGCGCTGATCTGTCTACACATCTTTCTAGCGGGCATCAAGGCGCCGCTAGAGGCTCCCGCCGGACCCCCACGGAACATCTTCACCCGCGAAGGCGGGTGATCCACATCTAGTGCTGGGCAGTTCCGTGCCCAGCCCGTAGGTTTGTGCCGGGGTTTCGTGTGGATTCCCGCGTTCGCGGGAATGACGATTGAAGAGTCGGCGCGTCGCGCTTCACCCGATCTGATATCCGCAGGTAGCAGCGCAAGAATCAGGGCGCTCCCACGTCCAGTGCGAGGATGTTCGGCAGGTCCCTTCAATGGGGCCTTCGAATACTGCAGACTTACAACCGTGCTGCCAACTCGCGAGAGCCTTACGCAAGCGCTCGGAACACGTGCCTGCCAGCGTTTATGCGGCTGTGGAATTCGGGAACGTCCGATTACCCTTGGGGTGGCCGCACATCGGGTCGCAGCCGGGAGCGTCGTATAGGCGGTCACCCCAAGGGTTGTCGGACGACGCATGGTTGAAGCGCGCGACGACCTCTCTCCGGCGCGACTCAAGCGTGGTCGGCCAACCCTTGGGGGTGCCCACATTAAGTTTGATTTGGCCCGAACCCGCATCGGGACACCCCAAGGGTTAACCGACGTTCCGCCGCGCAGCCCAGACTCACCTGGCCATATACCGGCGCCGACTATTGGGCGCTAAGCGCGACTGCGTCATTAACGGCGCTCAAGAGCCATAGCCAGGCAATGTAACTCGAGGGAGCGCTGAACCGTTGGCCACGAAAACAGTCGTGCCAGAGCATGTGCGGCTGTAGTACTAAGCGCGCAACCCAGCCACGGGCGTCGCCCCTCGGGGCTCATTCAGATCAGGCTGATCAGGTGCCAGGCTCAACGCTCAAGTCCAACAGCGAATAGCGCCCACGAAATGAAAACGGCTTAGAGCCAATGTCAAATGGACATTCGCTAATTGCTAATGGCTAAAAGCTAATGGCTAAAAGCTAAAGGCTAACGGCTCCCAAGCTCATCCAAAAACCGAATGCTCGCCTCGACGCCCTTCTCATAACACTCGAGCGCATAACGTTCGTTGGGCGCATGAATGTTGTCGCCAGGCAGGCCAAAGCCGAGCATCGCAATCGGCTTGCCCAGATACTTCTGAAGGTCGTTGACAACGGGGAGCGATCCGCCTTCAAGCGCGAACAGCGGTCGCGCGCCGTAGGTGGCTTCAGCCGCCCGCACGGCAGCGCGTATTTCAGGCGAATCCAGATCGATCAGCGTCCCGGCGCTCATCCCAAACGTCTTGAAAGACAGCGTCGTCGCGGCTGGGCAGCGGCGCTCGATCTCTGCCTTGACGAGCTCGGAGACCTTTTGGGGGTCCTGGTTGGGGACCAGCCGGCAACTGATTTTGGCGGTTGCCGTCGCAGGGAGAACAGTTTTCGCGCCCGGTCCGGTGTATCCGCCGTAGATACCGTTGATCTCGAGGGTCGGACGCGCGCCCCGGCGCTCGGCCACGTTAAACTCGGGCTCGCCAAAGGCGGCTGGCGCGCCCGTCTCGGCCATGATGTTGGCTTCCGTAAATGGCAGGCGGGCAATGTCCGCCCGTTCAGCGGCGCTCAATACGCGCACATCGTCGTGGAAGCCGGGAACCAGAATGCGCCCCTGCCCATCTTTCAGGCCGGCGAGAATCTGGACCAGGGCCATGGCCGGGTTCTGAACATTGCCCCCGTAGCTGCCACTATGCAAGTCACGGGCGGCGGTGCGGGCTTCGACCTCAAAGTAGGTCAGCCCGCGAAGGCCATGGGTGATGACCGGTTGATCCATGGCCATCAATTCGCTGTCGCTGATCACGACCACATCGCAGGCCAGAAGCGCACTGTGTTTGGCAATGAAAGGGGCCAGGTGCGGGCCGCCGATTTCCTCCTCGCCTTCAATCAGAAATTTCACGCTTACTGGCAACGTCCCATGCGCGGCCAGATATGTCTGAACGGCCTTGACATGGGCCATGAACTGGCCCTTGTTGTCGCTTGCGCCGCGGGCGTACAAGAACCCGTCCCGAACCACCGGTTTGAACGCGTCGGACGTCCAGGCCTCAAACGGCTCGGCCGGCTGTACGTCATAGTGGCCATAGATCAGGACTGTCGGGCGGCCCGGATCGGGGTGCTTCCATTCGGCGTACACCACCAGGTTTCCGCCGGTCTCCATCGCATCCGCCTTGAGCCCAATATCTCGGAGGTGCTCGCTTAACCACAGACTCGCATACCGGACATCGCGGGCATGTTCAGGCTGGGCGCTGACGCTTGCGATCGCGCACAATTCGATCAAATCGTTCAAATAGGCGTCTTTGGCGGCCTGGGCGGCCTGGAGGGTTTCGTTCAACATAGAAAAGTGGGTGGCAATTGCCGCGCTACGGTATCCAGGCCATGCGTTCGGAACCGGCCAGCGGGTGTTGCGTTCCGAGCTCGATGACGCGCCGCGGGTTGCTGCCATCAGCCGCGATGACATAGATCGCCCAGCCGCCATCACGATTTGCCTGATAGGCGATCCGCGCGCCATCCGGCGAAAAGGTTGGCGCGACCGCCCCGAGCCCATTGGTCAGCTTGCGGAACTGGCGGCTGACCGTGACCACATAGACATCCCCATTATTCACATAGGTGATTTCCGCGCCCGTGGGCGACCAGTTCGGGTTGAGGTCGCCGGCCCCCTCGGTAAGGCGGGTCTTCTCGTCGGGCTTATCCGGATTGACCAGCCACAGGCCGCAACCCTGAGGCAGACAGGCCTGATAGACAAGCTGCGCGCCGGGGCCCCAGGCCGGCCACGCTCCTGGACCCAGATTGACCGGCGCTGGCGTCCCGCCGACCCCAGCCACAATCACGTTGGCGCCCGAGGCATACGCGACGCGCTTGGCGTCCGGTGAGATTGAGGCGAACTGCGCGGTCTGGGCCAAAAGCGAGTTGCCGCCCGTGGTCCGGACCGCGCCGCCCCCGCTCAGAACCACAACCCCGCCATTTCGGTAGTTTGGCTGGCCCGCCCCGGAGCCGATCGAGCGCGCCGCGGTCCCGTCGGAGATGAACAACGCATAGCCATTGCTGGCCGGATCATTGGCCGCATACACCAGACGGCCGCCGCCCAGGGTTCCGACTCCGCTCCCGCTCCCTGTGATTGGCACCGTCCCTGTGATCGGAACCGGGGTGGCGGTCAGGCATTGCTGCGCTGCGCCGAGGCGCTTTTGCTCGAGCCCCGCTGCCGCCGGGACCAGGCCCTGAGCCGACGCAAACCGTTTTTCGGCCGGGCACCATTCGAGCAGGCCGGCAAACGAATCGCCAGCGCCGACATAGGCCTGAAAAAGCTTTGAGCCTACGTCGCGGTAACCCGGCGAGGCCTGATAGAGCTGGGTAAGCCGCCGAATTGCGGTCTCCCAGTCGGCCCCGAAGGTGCTGACGGCACGCTGATACAGCTCAGCGTAGGCACGCTCCGCGGTGGTGTTCGGGTCGAGCTTTTGGATTTTCTCCGCAAGATCAAGGTCAAAAATCCCCGCCTCGATGTTTCCTGTGCGAAGCCGGCTAACTCCCCGGGACGTCAGCGCGCGATAGCGCCAATCCGCCACGTTGGCCGGCTCGTAGGTCGCATCCAGGGACCGGAGTTGGTCGCCCAGCAGAATAACGGTGTCCCAGTCCTTTCGGTCGAAGGCGGCTTTGAGCAGCCGGAACAACTCCCCTTTGTCCGTCAGCACCGGCGTCACGGTCGGCAACGGCGGCGGCAAAGTCGGCGTTTGGGCAATCACAATCGTGGCCACCAGGTTCCGCAACCCAAACAAATTGGGCTGGAAGCGCTGAACCGTTTCGCATTCGGCCTGGGCGCGCGGGTAATTGCCGGCATTCATGAAGTCCAGGCACTTCTGAAAGCGGTCCATGACATACGCCTGAACGGTGGTTGTGGCCCGGGCGTTCTTTTCGACTTCGCCCGCCTGCGAGCCGGCGTAACCGGATGCGGCGATCATTCCAGCCAACGCGCACAAGAACAGAACAAACCCGAGCACCCCGAGCGCGGCGCGGCCCGCTGACCGGCGACGCGGATCCGGCGCGTTGAAAACTGGCTCGGGACGCCCAACTGGCCGGCGGGCCAGAGGCCGGCGTCGCGGAATAGTCTCCACCGGGCTGCGGTCCGGCCTGACAGGGGGAGCCTCGCCACCCGCGCCTGCGGGCACTTCCAGATCTGACATGAGCGAAGGATTATAGGCAGGGCGCGGCCCTAAACCCGGAACGAATCGAACTGCCACATGTCGTCCCGCGTCGGCCGCGGGCGGCCCCAATCCTCAAATGGGTCATGCCTGTTCTTCAGCGGCGTCCAATCCGACTGGATAGACGGGGTTGGCCCCAGATATTGCTGGGCGACTGCCAGAACCTCGCGATGGGGGAGCATGTCGGGAACGCAAAAGCCCTGGTTCGGATTTCGAATCATCCACGCCAGCGCGCCCAAGAGCGAAGCGCTTACTTGAAGGGTCGTGGCGCTTTGATGCGGAACCAGGCTGCGCGCCTCCCGGATTTCCAACTGCGATCCCACCCACCATGACGTCAGGTCATGGCCCATCAGCAAGACACCGAGCTCGTCCCGTCCGCTGATGATGTCGTCGTTCATGATCCGCTGCCGGGATTGGACCTGATAGTTGCGCGCCCGAAGCTCTTGAAGCGAGGCCACCGCCGCGTCGGCGGGCTGATAGGCGTAGTGGACGGTTGGGCGATAGACTGGAATATCGTCCTGCCAGACCGTCAAATAGTCGCCCATGGTGAACGCTTCGCCATGCCGAATCACCATCCCGATGATCTCGCCGTAGGTCGGCACCCACGAGCGCACGTAGGTGTTCATCCCCATCTGACTCAGGCAGATCTGATTGCAGGGCCCATACCGGTGCATCTGGGCGCCAAACGGAAGGCGCCGCTCATGGGTCCCCCACCCCATCTCCGCCGGGGCGATCCCTTCCTCGTGGAAGCCGGCCACCGACCAGGTGTTGACAAACTCATCGACTTCCTTTGGGCGATTGCTGATCTGGGTATCGCGCTCGGAAATATGGATGACCTTTGTTTCGGTCAGCATTGCCAGGCGCGGGTAATCGCCGTCCGCAAGATATTGCTCAAGAAGATCCTCGCGCTCGCGCGACGTCCGATTGCGCAGGATGGCCTTCGTAACATCCTCGAGGGCCAGCTTGACCCAGTGGCTGACCAGGCCGGGATTTGCGCCGTGCTCGATGATGGCCGTCGGCCCAGGCTCGGACCAACCCGCAACCCGCTTGCGCAGGTTCATGTGCCGGACATACAAGGTGCGATCGGTCGGCGAGCGGACACCGCTTTCGGTGTACGGGTCCCAGAGCTCGACCGACGTATTGATATACATGACCCGATGGTCGTGGCACCACTGGATGATCTCGCCTGTGTCGATGTTCCAGGCGACGTCGATGAGCAAATCGCCCGGACCAACATATTTTTCAAGGAGCATCGCCATATTGCGCGGCGTGACGTAATCCTGCGCATAGTTGACGCCGGCCGCGAGCGAATCGGCGATGGTGTGGCGCATGTCCTCAAAGTCCATGACCGTGATGCGCGAGAGGTCCATATCCATGTGCCGGAGCAACAGGGGTTGCAGACACTGGGACACCGAGCCGCAGCCGATGACGAGAATTCGCCCGCCAAATGGGATTTTCATGTTGAGAGTCCTTCCTTCGGGGATGGCGCGCAAGCGCCCGGAATCGTATTAACGATTATAGAGGGCGGTCGGCGGCAAGCTGTAGGATCATGGCCCAACACGCCGGTAGCCGCATGCCCAACAACGATTCCAGGCAGTCCCCGCTCTCTCGCGTCCGGGAGGCGATGCTTGCCGTGACCCGCATCGACGCGCGCCAATATGGCGCCATCATCGCCACGTTTGGGCGCTGGGCTGTCCTCGGCGCCCTGGCGGGCGCGCTGGCGGGGCCGGCCGCGGCAATCTTCCTGCTCACCCTGCGCTGGGCGTCCGCCGCGCACGCTCAGAATCCGTGGGGATTGGCCTTCCTGCCCGTGGCGGGCATCGTCATCCACCTGCTCTATTCAAGGCTTGGCGGCGACGCCGTGCGCGGGAACAACCTCCTCATCGAGGAAGTCCATCTGAACCGCCAACCTGTTCCGCTGCGGATGATCCCGCTCGGATTCATGGCGCCCACCATCGCTCTGCTGTGCGGCGGTTCGGTCGCCAGCGTCGGGACGGCCATCCAAATGGGCGGCGCGCTGGCCGACGGGCTGGCCCGCGCCCTTCGGCTATCAAAGGAGGAGCGTCGGATCCTGCTCATGGCCGGTCTGAGCGGGGGATTCGGATCCGTCCTTGGCGCTCCCATCGCGGGGGCCGTGTTCGGGATGGAAGTTCAGAGCGTTGGACGAATCCGGTATGAGGGCATCGTTCCCTGCCTGGTTTCGTCGCTGGTCGCCTTCGAGATAATGCGTGCGCTGGGTGTGGCCCCGGGCCAGTTTCCTGCCCTCGAAGCGGTGGCGCTCGAACCACTCCTTGCCCTAAAGGTCGCCCTCGCCGCGGGCGCTTTCGGCTTGTGCGGATTGGCCTTCATTGAATTCACCCGCGCAGTCAGCCGGGTACTTGGACACGCCGCCGGCCGCCGGGCCTGGCTCAAACCCGCCCTCGGGGGCCTGGCCATCATCGGGCTGGCGCTGGTGATCGGCGAGCCGGGTTATCTCGGGATGAGCGAGCCTTTGCTTGCGGCGGCAGTATCCGGCGCCGCCGTGCCGACGCTTGCATTTCTCTTCAAGCTCTTCTTCACCGGCCTCACCGTGGGCGCGGGCTTTCGGGGCGGGGAAGTGACGCCACTGTTCATCGTGGGGGCCACCCTCGGCGCGGCGCTAGGGCCCGTTCTGGGCGTACCCGCCCCGCTTCTGGCCGCGGTCGGATTTGTGTCGGTGTTTGCGGGTGCATCCAACACGCCCCTGGCTTCGGCCCTTCTGGGGGTCGAACTATTCGGGGCCTCCGGCCTGCCGTACCTCGCGATAGGCACGGTCGTCGCGTATGTTTTCTCCGGACATCGGAGCATCTACACCACCCAGCGGGTGGACACCCCAAAATACATCTTCGCAATCTCAAAGCGAAAGGCCGTCCGCGACGTCATGAGCCCCAATCCAGCCACCGCGCCGCCGGACGCGCCTGCGCCTGAGATTCTTGATCTGCTGAGTCAACGCCGGGTCAAATCCGTCATCGTCGTCGAGGCCGGCCGCGTGCTGGGAATCATCACCGCCGGCGACCTCCTCCGCCGGGGCGGCCTGGCCCTGGCAGCTGACGCCCCGCGAATCCAGGCCGCCCAGGCAATCCGCGCGCGCGACGTGATGACCCCCGATCCGGCCCGGGTGAGCGAACGGGCCTCGCTGGACGAAGCCGCCCAGGTCATGAGCCAGACCCGGTTGAAGCGTCTTCCGGTCGTCGATGCGCGCGAGCGCTTGACCGGAGTGATCAGCCGCTCCGACATCCTGCGGAGTCTGGCCGACGAGGCCCATCTCCGAATTGAGACTCCCCTGCTTGGCGCGGCAGAACCTATCGGCGGGGACCGGCTAAGCGGTTGGATGCGCGCCAACGTCGCCACGGTCGAGGCCGACGACACCTTTGCGACGGTCCTGGAACGGCTGGTGGCCGATCCCATGCGGCGGGTGATCGTCGTCGATGAGCGTCAACACGTGATCGGCATCATCATCGACGCGGACGTTCTCGGTTGGGTGGGCGGGATCCCTGACGCGGCATTGCGCGACACCGTGCGCAATTGGCTCAATGGTAACGTTGGAAGCGCTGATGCGCCTTCGAGCGCGATGGACGAACTGACGGCCGCAGACGTAATGTCGCCGACCGTTTTCACGGTCCGCGACGATGCGCGCCCAATCGATGTCGTTCGCCGCATGATCGACCATCGGGTCAAGCGCCTCGTCGTCGTCGACGCCGGGAACCGGCTGAAGGGCATCGTCGACCGGCACGATATGCTGCGGGCCATGGCGGCCGGAGCGTAGTCAAGGGGTAAGATACCCTCCGCCTATGTCCGCCGCCGAATTTTCCGTCGCCCGCGCCTGGCACTCAAATCGCCGCTCTCCATTTCGATGGGTGCTGTCGCATATCGGCCGGCAGTGGTATCTGCTGGTTGGGAGCCTGCTTGGCGCGCTGGGAAACGCCGCCGGCGCCGCGGTCATGCAGTTTCAGATCGGGATTGCCTTTGGCGAAATCTCCAAACCGGGCTTTCTCATGCCGGCCATTGTCAACGCTGCCGTCATCATCATCGCGTCGCAGGTTGTCCGCGGCATCCTGCAGTTCATGCGTAACTTCTCGTCGGACCTGAGTGGGCAGAGGCTGGAGCGCGACATGCGGGACGAACTCTACGCCAGCCTGATCGGCAAGAGCATGTCGTTCCATGACCGGCAACGGATCGGCGATGTGTTGGCCCGGGCCAGCAATGATGTGCGGGAAGCCAACTTGATGATGTCGCCGGGTCTGAACATCGTGCTCGGTTCAGGCGGATTTCTGCTCATGCCGATCATCGCCGCGCCCCAGATCCACCCCCAGTTGATCGCCGTGCCGCTGGCCTTTCTGGTCGCCTATGCCTTTCTCATCCGCGATTACCTCGTCCGGCTGGCCCCGGCGACCGCTGCCGTGCGCCGGGATTTCGGCAAGCTGAATACCAGTCTTTCCGAGTCGATTGAGGGCATCGAGACGGTCAAGGCATCGGCCCAGGAGCTGCGCGAATCGGCCCGCTTCGAAGTCGGGCTGACCGATTGGGTTCGCGCGACGCTGCGGCAGGGCTATCACGAGTCGCGATTCCTGCCCCTCCTGCTGTATGGGCTGGCCCACGCATTTGGGCTGTGGCACAGCCTGGCGCTCTACACGACCGGACAGATCGACATCGGCGGAGTTGTATCTTTCAACGCGCTGATCACCCTGTTTCAGTTTCCGACCTTTGCCTCCCAATTCGCCTATTCCCAGGTGTCGTCCGGTCTGGCCAGCGCGCGCCGCATCCTCCAGTTGATCAACGACGAGACCGGCACGTTTGAGCAACTCAAGGTTGCCCATACCGAGGGATACGCCGAACCCATGCGGGGAGAAGTCGAATTCCGCGCTGTTACCTTTCGCTATGACGGCGCAGACCCGGCTGGGGGGGACGTCGCCGGCCCCAATTCAAGCGCGGCCGTGCTGCGCGGCGTCTCGTTCACGGTCAAGGCCGGCCAGACGGTTGCCATCGTTGGACAGACGGGGGCCGGGAAGAGCAGCATCGTCAAACTATTGAACCGCATCTATGACGTGGAAGCGGGTTCGGTCCGGGTTGACGGAATCGACGTTCGGGAGTGGAACCTCGACGCGTTGCGCCGGCAGATCTCGATCATTGAGCAGGACATTTTTCTGTTCTCGCGCAGTGTGGCTGACAACATCGCCTTCGGCAACCCGAATGCGACCCGCGCCCAGATCGAAGATGCCGCCCGGGCCGCCCAGGCCCATGAGTTCATCCTTGCCTTCAAGGATGGATACGAGACCGTCGTTGGCGAGCGGGGCGTGACCCTGTCGGGTGGCCAGCGCCAGCGGATAGCCATTGCCCGGGCCTTCCTGACCGACCCGCAAATTCTGATTCTCGATGACGCGACCAGCGCCATCGACTCAGCCACCGAAGACCAGATCCAGCGGGCCATTCTGCGCGCGGCCGCCGGCCGCACCACGTTTTTGATTACCCACCGCCTCTCGCAGATTCGGTGGGCGGACTTGATTCTCGTGATTCGCGGCGGCGAGCTGGAGGCGGCCGGCGCCCACGACGACCTCATGCAACGTTCACCCGCCTATCGGGCCATCTTCGCGCGCTGATTATGGGCATGTTTTCGGGACTCGCCGGCGAAGCCTACGATCGGCAGTACAGCGACCGGCAGCTGGCTCGCCGCATTCTGGGCTACCTGACGCCGCGCGTCCGCGACGCGCGCAAAGTCCTGATCGCGATGCTGTTTCTCACCTTGATCGGCCTGGCCGACCCGATCATCATCTCGCGCACGCTGGACCTGTTGGGCGCCGCCGCAAATCCCGCGGACAAAGCGCCTCTGGTGACGGTCCTTGTTGTTGCGTTGTTCGCCTTCTCGCTGCTGGTATGGCTCTTCAACGTCCTTCGGCGCAGGGCCATGGCCCGCCTCGTTGCCGACATGATCTCCGAGCTGAGGCGGGACGCCTTCAACGCGGTGATCCGGCATGATCTGTCATTCTTTGACAAGTACCAATCCGGAAAGATCATTTCGCGCATCTCCAACGACACCCAGGAGCTCTCCCAGGTGGCGACCCTGGTGGCCGATCTTTCGAATCAATTCACCACCCTGCTCTTCCTGGTGATCATCTTGCTCGGAATCTCAGTGCCGATGACGCTCACACTGGTCATCATGGCGCCCGTCATCGCGGTTGCGGCGGCTGCCTTCCGCAGGCTTGCCAGAACCGTGACCCGCAACGGATTTCGGGCCATCGCCGATGTCAACAGCGCCATTCAGGAAGCGGTGGCCGGAATGCGGGTGGCCAAGAATTTCCGCCAGGAGTCGGCGCTCTACGCCGGGTTTGCCACCGTGAACCAGCGCTCGTATGTGGTCAATGTCCGGCGCGGGCTTGTGCTTTCCAACATCTTCCCAACACTAAACATGCTCACGGGAGTCGGGACCGCGATCATGCTCCTGCTGGGCGCAATCAACGTCACCACCTTCGGCCTGTCGCTTGGCGCGCTGTATCTCTTCCTCATCAGCCTGGATCGCTTCTGGTTCCCAATGACGAACCTGGCCGCCTTCTACAGCCAGATTCAGAGCGGATTCGCGGCCTGCGAACGGATCTTTGCCCTGATCGACGCCGAGTCTAATGTGCGCCAGCTGCCCGAAACTTCCCCGCATCGGATCGAGCGCGGCGGGATCCGCTTCGAGGGCCTCCGCTTCCGCTACAACAGCCAGCAACAGGTCCTCGACGACTTCACCCTCGACATCGCGCCGGGCGAAAGCGTCGCCTTTGTCGGGCACACCGGCGCTGGAAAGAGCAGCATCGCCAAGCTGATCGGGCGCTTCTACGAATACCAGGCCGGAAACCTGCTCATTGATGGCCGGGACATTCGATCATTTGATCTGCCCGTGTATCGCCGCCAACTCGGGCTGGTGTCGCAGTCGCCCTTTCTGTTCGCGGGGACGATTTCGGAAAATATCCGTTATGCAGTCCCAAATCTCAGCGACGCCGAAATTGAGCGGATTGCCGGCCGGATCGGATCCGGCGAATGGATGCGCGGCCTGCCCCGCGGCCTGCAGACCGAAGTCGGCGAACGCGGTGGCTATCTGTCGCTTGGCCAGCGCCAGCTTGTCGCCCTGGCCCGGGTCATGGCGCAGAAACCGGCCATCTTCATCCTCGACGAGGCCACCGCCAGCATCGACCCATTCACCGAGTCGCAAATCCAGACCGCCCTCGATCTGCTGCTGAAACAGAGCACCTCGATCTTGATCGCGCATCGCCTATCGACGGTCAAGGCCGTGGATCGAATCATCGTGTTGGAGAAGGGCCGGATCATTCAGCAGGGAAACCACGAATCGCTCATGCGCGACGGCGGCCACTACGCGCAACTCTACGACACGTATTTCCGTCACCAGTCCGCCGACTACCGGGTCCAGGTTGAGCCGGTAAGGAAAACCTCAGCATGAAATCGTTGGGCATCGCCCTGCTCGGATTTGGCGGCATCGCCCGGTCGCACGTCCAGGGCTGGCGAGACCTGCCTCTGCACTACGGCCTTCCCGCCTCGGCAGTCCGAATCGTCGGGGTCGCGACCCGCAGCGAGCGCACCGCCAATGCCGCCGCCGTCGAAATCGAATGCCCGATCGCGACCACCGACGCGCGCCCTCTCGTCTCTCGCGATGATGTGGACATCGTCGACATCTGCGCGCCGATGCCGGCCCACCTGGCGCTGGTTCGAATGGCCGCCGAGGCGGGGAAGCACATCTATCTCGAGAAGCCCATCGCAACCTCGCTGGCCGAGGCGCGCGAGATTGCGGCTGTCATCCGCGCCGCCGGGGTGAAGTGCCAGGTCACGTTCAACTATCGCTGGATTGCGGCGGCGCAGCGCATGAAGGCCCTGATCGACGACGGCTTTGTCGGCCCGATCACATCGATTCGGGGGCGTTACTTCCGCTCGAGCCACGCCGATCCGACTCGCCCGCGCACATGGCGCCACGTCTTCGAGGAGTCCGGCGGCGGCGCCTGGGCGGACCTTGGCTCGCACGTCATCGACCTGATCGCCTGGCTGGCCGGCCCGATTTCCAAAGTCATGGCGATGTCGCGGACCGTGATCGGACTCCGGCCTGTCGCGCCCGGTTCATCTGAGCTGGGTCCGGTGGACACCGACGACGAGACGCTCGCCCTGATCCGCCTCGCGTCCGGCGCGACCGGGACGCTCGAGATCAGCCGGGTTGCCGTTGGCGCGTCCAACGACCTTGTCATCGAGGTCTTCGGCGAGCGGGGCGCGTTGCGATTCAGCCTTGAAGATCCGAACTGGCTTTATGCCTACGACGGCAGCGCCCCTGAGTCTCGGCGTGGCTGGACGCGCCTCGAGACCATCCAGCGCTACCCGGGCGCAAAGCACCCGGATTGGACCGCGGCGGCGGGCGTTGCCCGCGGGCACGCCGAAAGCCAGTATCAGTTCGCGCGCGCCATCTGGGACGATCGTCCGGCCGCGCCCGGGATCGAGACCGGCGTCGCCGTCCAGGCCGTCATTGAGGCGGGCTACACGTCCGCCCATGCGGGCCGGTGGACGGCAGTCGAAGCCGGCCGCTAATACTTTCGAGGTGGACTCACGAACGCGCCAAGCCTAAGTCATGACCAACAGACCCATCTACGTCCCGCCCATTGACCCCCGCACTGTGCCTGCGCCGAGCCGCGAAATCTATGGGCGCATGGGCGAGGCAAATATCTTCAGCATGCTCGCCGATTTCTATGGCGAGCTTGAGGGATCCAGCATCCGCGGCCTGTTCGCGAAAGACATGAAATTGGCATCCGAGAGATCCGCCGCGTTCTTTGTCGGGCTGCTGGGCGGACCTCCGCTGTATCACGAGCGATATGGCAACCCAGCCATGCGGTCGCGGCACATGCCGTTCGTCATTGACCCGGCTGGCCGTGACGTTTGGGTTGCCTGTTTCGAGCGAACGCTGGCCCGGGCTGTCGCGAACTATGCTTTTCCGCCCGAGCACGTGGACGGGTTTCTCGCCTTCTTGCGCGGCTTCTCGATGTGGATGGTCAACACGGCGCCTCAGGGCACTTGATAGTCGATCAAAGCTGTTTTTGTGTTGATCGCGTAGACGCTGTTGTCAAGCGCCATCCAGACCGTGTCGCCACGCCACTCGATCTCGGTTGGGATTGAGACCAGCAATGATCCCGCCTTGAGCGGAACCGTTTTGCGTCCGGCGCTCACCCCGTTCTTCAGCCCAATGATTTCAACGATCGCCTGAAGCGCCGGTTTAGCCGTGATTCGGACGATCGCAAGACCGCCGGGCATCAGTCCAACCGACCAAACTTCACTGTCGCGGTCCTTAGTGAGCAAGCCCGCAGCGCGATTTGGCTCGCGCAGGGGACCTCCGTCCTTGTCAAAAACCACTTGCCACAGGCGGCTGCCAGTAGCGCTGTCTATCCCCCACAACTCATGCCGCCGCGTCCCGCGGGTGCGCATTGCGCGAACCACGAGAACGCCGTTCTGGGAGGCTAACGGTCGAAGCTCATAATCGGCATCCGTTAACTGTTCGTTGACCTTGCCGCTCGCGTCCGCCGCGATGATTGTGTTCGATCCACCCGCGAAGATCAGGCCGTCGGCGTAGAGCATGGCTGCCGCATCGTGCTGAGTCGAGCGCGCCTTGGTCAGCGATTGCCAGGCTAATTTGCCCGTCGACAAATCATATTTCTGAAGGCAGGAATTCGAACTGCCATACCACGTAAACAGGCTCTGCGTAGCCGTATCCAGCGCATAGCCTTCATAGGTATACCCGACGATCGGGCGCGTTTGGCCCGGCTGCAGGCAGGAAATCTGGAACTTGCGTAGTTCTTTGCCATCTTGATCCAGCACAAACGCCTGGACGGCAAATGGATCGGCAGCCATGCGGTCCAGAACCAGCAACTGCTCGTTGAGATAGAACAGCCGATTCAGGCTGCTCAATCGCTGCGACCACACCTTGCGTCCGGTTTTGGCGTCATATCCGGTCACATTACTGTCATTGGTCAGAGCGATCACACGCTGACCGACCACCCCCAGACAGGTGTCGCACACGCCCGTCAGTTGGTCAGAAAGCGTTGTCTCCCACAGCACAGTCCCGGCGGTCTTGTCCAGCGCGACGAGACGGGTCTTCTCCACCAGGGCGACGATTTCGCCGCCTGAAGCGAACCGAATGGATGACGTCGTGGTGAATCGCCAACGGGGCTCGGACTTGGCCGTATCAATCCAGGTCAGCTTATAGCGTTCGGCTTCGGGCAAGTCGACGTGAAATGCCCGGACCAACACATCTGGTTTGGCTCCCGGCCGGTCAGGACCCGCTACTGTGACGGCACTCGAATCCAGATTCACGCGGTTGAAGGGCGACACGAGCTTGGGGAAACCAGTGGGTATCGCGATGGGTCCGCCTGCGCCAAAAAGACGGTCCACGCCCGGGAACTCGCGCGCGATAAAGTAGATGGACGTGCCGATGATGCCGATCGTCAGTACCAGTGGCATCAGAATTGCGAAGCACCCCACCCCTTTTCGGACGGCGGGAGCGGCCCCTGTCCCCGACATGCCCGGGGAAGACCCCATCGACACAGACGTCCAACCCGATGCCTGCCCCGCGCGAAGGCCGTCCACAACAGCCTTTGAGTCTGCCAGGCCCAACCCCGTCCATTCGCGGACCAGCTTTACGGCCTGAATTGCCTGGCCCTCGGCAGCAAGGCGTACCACCTCTTCAATCTGGGTGGAATTGAGGGCGCCGCCAACGCGAGGCGACCCCTGTGGCCTTGCCGAACTCGCGCCTGCGGGTCGCAGTTCTTCAGGCACCACGATCGTGCTGCCGCAATATTCGCAGCTGAAGGCGAAGGTGGGGCCGCCGTCGTACTTCGCGGGCCCGCCACAGTTGGCGCATTTGATGGTAATGGTCATGATTTTGAAGTCAGCAGTATAGGCAGAAAAACCGGAAACGGCGCGATTTCCTCGCGCCGTTCCCGTCATCGTGCGCGCTACCGAATGACCATGGGGATGAAGCGCCGCAGATACACGTTTTCGTCGACGTGCATGGTAATGGTGATGATCTGGGGGCTGTGGAGCGCCCCCGCGGCGGAAACGGTCACGGTTCCGGTGTACTCCCCAATGGGCATCCTGAGCGCGCTGCCCGTAACGGTCAGGGGTGAGGGTACCGCGGCCGACAGAACCGGCATTTTGATCCACGGGTCGCTCGCGGCCGCCGTCCAGGTCAGCGCCCCCATGCCCTGGTTGGTTACCCAGGTCGACTTGGGATCAACCGCGGGCGAGTAGCTGTTAAAGGTGAACCCCATCGAGGTGGCGCCCACGGCCAGGTCCGGCACCCCGATCGGCACGCTCAGGGGATCGAGCGGATCGCTGCCATACACCACCTCCACGGAGTCGCTAAAGCCGTCATTGTCGGTGTCGGCCGATTTCGGATTGGTGCCGAGATACAGCTCCTCGGCGTTGGTCAGCGTGTCATTGTCCGGATCTCTCAGCGCGTCGGTCGGGTCCAGTGGATTGAGGCCGTAGGTTTGCTCCCAGGCGTTGGGCAGGCCATCACCGTCGTAGCCGGCGACAACGGTCACCGAGACCGTGCGCGTTCCGCTCAGCGCGCCGTCCGTAACCTTAACAGCCTGTAGATAAAGTCCTTCTTTGGGCGCTTTGGTACGGGTATTGGCCCAGCAACGCTCTGAGCGCCTGAGTCGTATTGGCGACGACCAGGGCCGAAATGGCGCGCCAGGCGCAG
>JBKJQK010000142.1:0-5888 GCA_046594095.1 Anaerolineae bacterium
CCGGCGAGCGGCCAATACGGCAGCCCTACCCGTTACGCGAATCTGAGCGGGACCAGCATGGCGGCGCCGCATGTGGCGGGCGCAGCGGCGCTGGCGCGCCAGGCCCACCCGACCTGGTCGCCGGGTGACATCAAGGCGGCCCTGATGAACAGCGCCGTTGATCTCTACCTGTCGCCGTTCGAGCAGGGAGCGGGCAGGCTTCGGGCTGATAAAGCCGCCGGGGCCGAATTTCTGGTCAGCCCGGGCAGCCTGAGCTTTGGCGCGCCTCGAATCGACGGGCTGGTCGCGTTGCCGCTGACGATCCGCAACGTCGCCACGGTTCCGCTTACGATTAGCCTGGCCATCGACGCGGCATTTTTGTCCAACGGCTTGCTCCCGCCTCTCGACGCGCCGGCGCCGGTCACTCACGCGAACCTCAGCGCGGTGACGGTGACCCTGGCCGCCGGCGCAAGCGCGATCGTGACGGTGACGCTTGACCTGCCCGAAGACGCGCTTGAAGGGCACTATACGGGTGTCATTCTCGCAACGAGCGGCGGAACGGAGGCCCGCGTGCCGCTGGCTTACGCGCTGCTTTCCCAGGTGGCGGTCCGAGTGATCGACGTCGACAACTCCCAGTGGACGGACGGATTTGGCGCCACATCGCTCTTCCGCCCCGGCGAGCCAAACGCCCGCTTCATCGCAAGCGGGACACCCATCACCACCCACGTGGCGTCCGGGCTGTACAACATCCACGCCTTCGCCCGCGGCGCAACCTACTACGCCGGGACGCTGTATCCGGGCGCGTTTCTCACACCGCTGATCCTGATGACGCAAACGGTCATCGCCCCCGATACGATCCAGGTCATCGACTTACGGGCCGCCGATGCGGTTGGCATTGCGCTCGACTCGCGCGACCCGGCGGGCAGTCCGGCGTTTGTCCACAACTGGCGGGCCGCATTCGCGGGCCCTGGCTACACAACATCGCTTAACGTGTCTTCAATTGATCTGGGCATGACCGCACCTCCGGTCACCTTGCCCGCCCAGATTCCGATGCGAGTCTCCATGCCGGCGCCAGGCGTGACCCTGAGCCTGGGCTTCAATGCCTACGGTTTCACCCGCCCCATCTCGCGCTTTGTCAGCGCCGAGCTTCAGGCGGGCCGGATTGCAACGTCAAACGCCAACGCCACGTCCTGGGCCGACGAAGTCCTGAGCCTCGAATACGCCTTTCCGGCTGGCATGCCCCTGCCTGCCGCGATTGGACTCGCTTTGGGTGACGTGGCCACCCGCGAGAACCGGCTTGACGCTCACGGCGCGGCGCCATTACCTGCCTACTTCGGATCTGGATTCGGGACGAGCGAGTTCATCAGCCAGGGCTCGGGTGGCGTTTTTGGCGGGCGGATCATTGGGGCGCAACGAACCCTGTATGTTCACGGGCGGGGCGTGGTCAACTATGTCGAAGGCGATTTTGGGGCCGGGCGCCAGAGCCTCATCCCCGCGGCCAGCCTTGGACCGCATCGGCCCGGCGGGATGTCGCTCTTTCCAGCCGTCACGTTCAGCCCGACCGCGGACACGCTCGTCATCGGCACGCCGGTCTTCGGCACGGAGATGGGCGGCTTGATTCGGTGGAGCGCAGGGGTCTCACTCAGCCTGACCGTGAATGGCGCGCCGGCTGGAAGCCTTGCGCTGTGCGAGACGCGCGGGAAGTGCGCCGAGCGCAGCTCCGAATCGCTCCCGCTGGCCGGGCCGGGCGCCTATCGGGTGACGCTCACCTCAACGACCGATTCTGGGATTGGGCGCGAGAACTGGATGGAGGCCGGCTTCCAGCTACCCTCGGCCGACCCGCGCCCGCCGCGCGTCACCGGGATCGACCTGCCACAGCGCTTCGCGGCCGGACAGCCCATAAGCTTCACACTCGCGGTGACGGGCGCGGGGTTGCCCATCACCCTGGCCGAGGCGCGCTACAGCCTGGATGAGGGCGCGACCTGGTCCGGAACAACGCTATCTCCGGATACCGGCGGCTACCGGGTCAACCTGGACCCGAAGGGGGCCGGAAGCGTGTCGCTGGCCTACACCATGACCGATGCTGGCGGCAATTGGCTGGCCTGGAAGCAGATCCCGGCGGCGCAACGCGCGCTCCCGGTGACGCTCACCGGCTCAACAAGCGCGGCCCTGCTCTTCTCGAACGCGCAACAGACGCTCCGAGTGACGGGCGCGTTGCGCGGCCGAACTGCGCTCCCGGCTGGCCTGATCGCGCTCCCGGTTGTGGCGACCGTCAACGGACACCGGATCGGGCTCATTTTCTCGGACTCGGCCGGCGATTTCGACGCGTCCATGCCGATCGTGACAGGCGAGGTCTTCGATGCGCCCGGCGACGGGACGCTCACCCTGAGCTTCGACGCCATGCTCTACGCTCCAGTCGAGGTCGCGCTGCCGTTGCGGGCCTTCCCCGAAACACACAAACTGCTATTCCCTCTCATGAGACGGTAAGCTTGGCCGCTAGCGGTGCTCGCCAAACAAAAGCAAGCGCTTGTCGGAAAGGAAAAAGCGCTGCGCGGCCAGAAAGACCCCAAGCGCCGGGAAAGTGTAGAGCATTGCCCCGGCCATGACCAGCGGCCAGCGGGTCTTGTCGAACTGCTGAAGGATGGAGAGTCCAACCGGCAGGGTATAGCGGGCCGGTGATTTGATAAACAAAAGCGGGTCGATATAGTCACCCCAGAAATACAGGAAGGTCAGGGCGGCGACAGCCATCAGACCGGGACCGACCATGGGGATCGAGACCAACCACCACACGCGCAACGGTCCAGCGCCATCCATTGCCGCGGCGTCAAAGGTGTCGCGGGGCAGCCGCCGAAACGCCCAGTAGAACATCAGGGCAAAGAGCGGGCTGGTGCCCATGAGCGCGGGCAACATGAGGGCGGCGGGCGAGTCAATCAAGCCCGCCCACTTGATCATCAGGAAGCGCGGCAACCAGATCATGCTATGCGGGATCAGAAGCGCAACCACGCTGAAGGCCACCAGACGGCGCTGGGCAAGCGGGCCGCTGCGCGCCATGGCAAGGCCGGCCCAGGTCGAAACCAACAGGGTGAGCGGCACCGTAACCGCGACGACGACCAGAGAATTCAGACCGTAGCGCAGGAGGTTTCCGTCTTCGATGGCGCGCGCATAGTTGGCGACAACAATCGGATTGGGAATCCATTCCATGACCATTGGCAGGGTTCGATCGATTTGGCGCAGCGAAATGGACAGGGAAAAGAAGAGTGGAAGGACCGCGACTGCCGAAACGAGCGCCGACAGGGAGTGCCAGACCACGCCAACCGCCACACGCCGTCTAGATCTCATCGGCGTACCATCCCCGGCGCGCGGCCAAACCAACGAAGATGAGAGCGATCACCGCCAGGCAAACCATTATCGCGGTCGCGGCCGCGCCCTGCCCGAAACGAAAATAGTCAATCGACACAATGCGGGCATACAATGGCAGAAACAGGGTCGTGTAGTACGGGTCACCGCCGGTCATGATCGATGTGGCCGCAAACGTCCATGGCAGGACAAAGATGATGTCGCGCACGGCAATTAACGCGATCCACGGCAGCGCAAGCGGGAGCGTGATATGCCGAAACATGTTCAGAACGCCGGCGCCATCGACCATCGCGGCCTGGTAATAGCTGCGCGGGATGCCCTTCAAGCCGGACAGCGCCACAACGAAGCCTTCGCCGATCTGCAGGCTGGCCATCATGACGAAGACAAACTTGGCCTGGACCGGGTCTGACAGCCAGCCCGGTTGGGGCAGCCCGATGCCTTTCAGCAGCAGGTTTATTGGCCCATAGAGCGGGTTAACGATCCACAGCCACACAAGGGCGTAGGCAGCGTCCGGGATGACGGTCGGCAAGTAGATCAAGGCGCGGTAGATGCCTGAGCCGCGCCGCGAACGGCCCAACCAAACGGCGAGCGCAAACGCGCCGAGGACGCGCAGAGGGACCGTTACCGCAAGAAAGATGACGGAGTTGCCAAGGACAGTCAGGAAAACGTCATCGTTCAGCAAATGGGCGTAGTTGGCAAACCCGATCCAGTTCGGCGCCGAGAGCGCGTCATAGTCCGTGAATGAAAGACCCAGGGCCAGGACGGCTGGCACGCCAACGAGCGCCAGGGTGCCGACAACGAACGGAAGCAGCATCAACCGATACTGGCGCGCGGATTTCACAGGATGGCAACGGTACCACAACGTTCGATCTCACCCGAAGCCGCGAACGCGCGAAGCATGCCGGAAGAGAATCTCACGCGAAGGCGCGGACGCGCGAAATAGGTCATTTTCTAAGCATCGCGGCATCGCGGCTTCGCGTGAGCTATATGACCCCGCGGCAAAAAGGCTACTTCAGCAGGGTCGCGGCCTGTTTTCCGGCGGTTGAGACGGCGTCCTTGACCGGCTGCGCGCCGTAGTAGGCCTTCTCGAGTTCTTTGGTGATGGCCGTCTCGATCGCCGGCCAGTTCGGGTTGATCGGCACCGACCGAAGCGGCGTGTCGAGCCACACCCGGCTGTTGGCGGGCCTGGCCTTCGGATCGAGAAACACCGGTGACTCGGCAACGGCCTTGAGCGAAGGGACAAGCCGTCCGATCTGGGTCATGGTGGTCTGGCCGGCCGGACCGGCCGCAAACTCGATCAGCTTCCAGGCCGCATCTTTGTTCTTCGATCCGGCCGGGATGCAATAGTCGTCGGAGTGCAGAATCGAGGTCGTCTTTCCCTGGCTGGGGAGCGCGGCGACGTCCCAGTCGAAGCTGTCCTTGATCGTGTCTCGGAACAGGGCAACGACCCGGCGGCTGTCCATATACATGCCCAGCTTCCCATTCATGAAGCGGGTCAGCGAATCCTCGGCCTTCTCAGCAGCCGCGTTGGGTGCGGCCCGAAATTTCACCTGGAGATCGATGTAACGCTGGACGGCGGCCACGGCCGTGTCGGTGTCCAGGGTGAGTTTTGTTGGTTTGTCGCTGTTGTCAAAGACCTCGCCGCCGGCGCTCCACACATACGGGGCGACCCGAAAGAGGCTGATCTCGGACCCGTAGCCAAAGATCCGACCCAGTGCCGTATCGTCACGGGTGAGCGCACGGGCCGCCGCCACGAAATCGTCCCAGGCCCAGCCCGCCTTCGGGTAGGCGACTTTCGCGTCGTCAAAGAGCGACTTGTTGTAATAGATCACCGCGCTCGACATGTTGCTTGGAAGGCACCAGGTCTTGCCCTGCCATTTGACGGGCGCCATGGCGGCGGGATAGTAATCCGACTCCTTGATCCGGGTCGACGCCGCCAGGTAGTCGCCGATCGGCGCGAGCTGGTTCTTCGCGGCGAGCGTCGCATAACGCTGGTAGTTTATGAACACAACGTCCGCCGGCGCGCCGGCAGCGATGTCAGCGTCGAGCCGGTTGCGGTAATCGCCGCTGGCCGGGAGGTAGACCAGGTCGACCTTGATCCCGGGGGTCGCCTTCTCGAAGGCTGCGGCGATGCGTTTGTAGGCGTCAAACTCGACGTTATCACCGAACACCATCCAGGCCACGGTTCCGCTGGCGACTGGCGCCGCGGTCAAGGCGGGTTTGGTGGTGGGCTGGGCAGGCGACGCAGTGGCCGGAATCAGGGTTGCGGCCCCGCAGGCGGCCAAAAAAAGCGCCGCGGCGAGCGACGCAAGTGTTACGGCCCGAAAACAAGATTGTGATCTCATCCGGCGATTCTAGCGGGAATCGCGAATCAGCATGTATGCCGGGGCCATGCGCCAGCATTTATCGGCCTCCTCTCAGCCTCGGGCTTCGGGCAGCGCGAGAATCCGCCGGGTAAAATCCTGCGCCATGCGCACCTCGGCCATCACCCAGCAGTTTACTGAGTCCGTCATCCGCGAAATGACCCGCGTCGCCAACGCCCACGGCGCGGT
>JBKJQK010000251.1:0-15869 GCA_046594095.1 Anaerolineae bacterium
GCTGTTAGCTGTTAGCTGTTAGCTGTTAGCTGTTAGCTGTTAGCTGTTTGCTGTTAGCTGTTAGTAATATGCACTAGGCTTCAAGTGCCTGGCTAACGACCAACGGCAAACGGCTAACAGCTAACAGCTAATAGCTAATAGCTAATAGCTAATAGCTAACGACTAATAGCTCGGGTCACAGATACTTCACAAACCAGGCCAGGGTCTCTTTCCAGGCGCCGACAGCCGCTTGCTCGTTGTAGCTTCCGCCCGTATCGTTGTTGAAGGCGTGGGGGGCGCCTTCCCAGAGCCGTTTCTCGTAGGTCTTGCCCGCGGTCTTCATCGCCGCCTCAAGGTCCGGGATTCCGGCATTGACCCGGGTGTCGGTTCCGCCATAGTGGGCGAGGATGGCCGCGCTTGTGGTTGCCACGAGCGTCGGCGGCGTGGGGACCGGCCCGTAATACGGCACCGCCGCCGCGATCTTCTGGTTCGCGCCCGCCAGGCGAAGGGTATAGCCGCCGCCAAAGCAGAAGCCAACGACGCCGACTTTCCCCGGCTTGACCCCTTTCAGGGTCAGCAGATAGTCGATTCCCGCGCTCAAATCCTTCACCAAATCTTCGGGCTTGGCCGCTCCGAGCACGCCGGCGATCGGGTCAAACCCGAGCTTGGCCGAGCCGCCGCTGCGCGAGACCAGGTCGGGCGCGAGGGCGATGAAACCGGCTTTGGCCAGCCGGCGCGCGACGTCCTTCACATGATCTTGAAGGCCGCGGTTCTCGTGAATGACGATGACGCCCGGGTAAACCCCGTCTTTCCTGGGGCGGGCCACGTAAGCGATCATGTCGGTGTCGCCCTTGTAAGTGGTCATCTCGCCGACGACATCCGGATCATTCTCCGCGACTGAAAGGGGGCCCTTACCGGCCGATGGCGTCGCCGCGGGCGGCTGGGTGGCGGCCGGTACGGCCGGCTTCGTCGCAACTGGCGCAACCGTGGGCAGGGCCGTTGGGGCGGCGGTGGGCGCAACCGTTGGCGTGGCCGTTGGAGCCGGCTGGGCGACGCCACAGGCGGTCATCAACGCGCCCGCGCCGCCTACGCCGCAAATCGCGATCAGGCGGCCGATCATCCTCCGGCGCGAGATCTCCCCATGCTGATAGTCTTCAATTGTTTCCTCGCCGAGATAGCGCTGCATCTCGGTGAGCTCATCTACCGCAACAACGGGTCTCTTTTTGTCAGCCACATTTCCTCCAAACGATCTAAATTCGAACTTATTTCAATGCGGACCAAGCGCAACGAGACGCGCCAACAGGGCCGCTTCCTCTTCCGGCGAACGCACCTCGCCGTCGAGCCAGGCGTCGCGCAGCCGGCTCAGAAGGCGAGTGTACTGCGGCCCGGGGACCAACCCGCGCGCCCTCAGATCGTCCCCCTGGACCACCGAACGCACCCGCCGCCAGTCCCGCCATTCGGTCAGGGCCGCGATTCGTTTGTGCGGATCGCCATCAAACAGCCAGCCAAGCAAGAGGCTCTCTCCGCCAAACACGCGCAGTATTGTCGATAGCGCGCTGGGCTTCGCGCCATGAAAGGCGGTTGCCGACAACGTACTCAAAACCCCGGATTCAACAAGGGCCTCACGGATATGGATTGGGAAGGGTATCCGGTCGATCCATTTGCTGATGGCAAACCCACCCTCGTTGTAGACCAGGGCCCCCCACCCCGCCAGATTGACCAGGTCACCAGGCTCCAGACCGAGCTCGGTCACCGGAAATTCCGCGCTGGACAACCCAACCCGCATGCGGACAAAGCGCCGCCGCAGGGCGTCCGCCCCGGGGACCGGAATCCCCAACTGCCGGAAGACACCCCACTCCGCGGCCATCGCCAGGGCGGCGTCGGCCATCTCAGCGAAGATGCGCTCGATATCGTACTTCAGGCGCTCACCGCTGACCGCGCCGATGTGGCGCATTCCCTGGCCGATCCAATGGGTCGTGGCCTCATCGACCTCAAACTGATACCGGACCGCATACCGGGCCGCCCTCAGAATCCGGGTGGGATCGTCGACGAAGCTATTTGGATGCAAGGCGCGCACGCGCCGGCCGGCAATGTCGGCGACGCCGCCAAAGGGATCGACGAGACCAGGTGCATCGACCCGCACCGCCATTGCGTTCAAACTAAAATCGCGGCGAGGAAGGTCGGCTTCGATCGGGACGCCCGTCGTCACTTCGGGCAGCGCGCCCGGGCGGCGGTAGCGCTCGACCCGGGTGGATGCCAGATCATGGTGATGGCCCGAAATGGTCCAGGTCGCGGTCCTAAAGCGTTCGTGGTTGACAACGTCCCCGCCGTGGTTTCGGGCCAACAAACCCGCAAACAGGATCGCGTCGCCTTCAACCACAAAATCAACATCCGTGATCGGGCGCTGCATCAACGCGTCGCGGACCGCGCCACCGGCGATGTAAACCCGGATTGCGCTGGCCTTTGCCTGTTCGGCAACTTGATCGACGGCCTCGCGTTGTTCGGGGCTGGCGCGCTCAAGCAAGCGCGAGACGTCCATAGCGCAGGATTATCCCCCTACCCGGCATAGGTCCGCCCCTTCCAAACGACGCCTCTACCCAGCCGCGTGCGAAGCATCCCGCGCATCGCGATGAGACCATAGGTGAGCAGTCCTATCGGCGCAATCAATCCCCAGGCCGGGGTCAACCCAAAGGCCGGCCGGACTGCCCGCGTCCAGACGACGACACTGGCGATTTCGGTGACAAGGCCGGCAAGCATTCCCATCGCGGCGCCGGGAGCGCCTGTCAAGGCCAGGACGACCGCGGCCACCATCAGCAACCAAGGGCCGAACGTCGTCGCGAAGAGCAGAGCAAAGGCCAGGCTGCCCCGCCCAGCCGAAAGGCGTTGCCCGGCCGCGGCATGCTTGCCCATCCCATCGACCACCTCGCGAGCCGTGTAATACATCCGAACCCGGATGAGGTCATATCCGGTAATCAGGACGAACCGCTTTCCAGCCCGGCGCAGCGCATGCGCGAACTCCACGTCCTCGAGCACTTTGTCCCTGACAATCGCGTGCCCGCCCAACTCGCGATAGGCGCTCGCCCGGAAGAAGAAACACTGGCCATTGGCCAGGGCGGCGGCGGCCGGCATCTCCGGATCGAAACGGCGCATGGCCGGAAAGACGTTCAGGGCGAAGCGGTAAAAGGGCGGCAAGGCGAGGCGCTCAGCGAGCGTTCCGGTCTCGATGAAAGGCTGAACCGATATCGCATCGAGATTCTGCTCGACGGCGAGGGCGGCCAGGGCGGAGAGAAGACCCGGGGCCGCGGCCGTATCCGCGTCAAGGAAAAGCAGCCAATCACCGCCGGCCCTGGTTGCGCCATGGTCGCAGGCGTTGCACTTGCCCACCCAGCCTGGCGGAAGCGCACGGCCGAACACGGCCATGACGCGGGGGGCGAAGTCGGCTTGAAGGTCGGCCAGAATTCGGGGCGTTGCATCCGTAGAGCCATCGTCGACGACGATGACCTCCAGGTTGGGATAATCCTGGGTCGCCGCGGCAGTTACGCTCCGGGCGATGCTGCGCTCCTCGTTCCGAGCCGGAATGATGATGCTCACCCGCGGGGCAGAACCCGGCCCAGGCGGGGGCGCGCCTCCGAGCGCCGGCAAATGCCACAACCAGCGCGCCTCAATCGCAAGGAGGGCCAGAATCACGGCCGCGACGGAGAAGGCAATCAGCCCGCCCATGTCACCAAATGCGCGGAATGGCGGCGCCGCGCTCGCGCGAGCGGGCCGCGGATTGGGCTTGCCGCCAACGCGCGACGCGGGCATGGTCGCCGCTGATGAGCACGCTGGGAACTCCCCAGCCGCGGAAATCGGCCGGCCGGGTGTAATGCGGGTACTCGAGCACCCCGGAGATAGCATGCGACTCGACGACCGGAGCGAACTCCGGAAGCACACGCGGCACGAGCCTTGAAACCGCGTCGATGATGACCATGGCCGCGAGTTCGCCCCCGGTCAAGACAAAATCGCCGACGCTGATCTCATCGTCGCACAGGTGGTCGCGCACGCGCTCATCGACGCCTTCGTAGTGGCCGCATACAAGGGCAATCCGCTCGTGGGCGGCCAGCTCGCGCGCCACCGCGTGGGTAAAAGGACGCCCGGCGGCCGACATCAGGATGATTGGACCCGGGCGGGGAGGCCGCGTCTCGCCGGCAACTTCGGGCGCGAGACCCAGCACCGCCTCCACGGCCGCGAAAATCGGGCCGGGCTTCATCACCATCCCCCCGCCCCCGCCAAAGGCATAGTCGTCGGTGATTTTGTGCTTGTCGATGGCCCAGTCACGCACGTTGTGCGCGTTCAGGCTGATCAACCCGGCGTCAATGGCGCGCCGGATCATGCTGTCGCCAAACGGGCTGACGAACATGCCCGGAAACAGGGTGAAGACGTCGAAGCGCACGCGCTACGCCTTTTTCGGTTTGGTGGCCTGCCCGCCCTGCTGCTCGGCCCGCTTGATGCGCTTGATAATGTCGAGCGGGTGGCTAATGGCCGACGGGATAAGCCGAATCTCCACTCCTTTGGCGATTTCAAGGCGGGCCAGGTCGGCGTCGCGGTCCAGAAAAGTCAGACGCCCGATCAAACCGCCGACGGTGACCACCTCGTCACCCACCTTCAACTGGTCCAGGACTTCCACCTGCGTGCTGCGAGCCCGCTTTTGGGGCAGGGCCACAAGCACCCAGACCAGCAGCAGCACAAGGGCCAGAACGGTTGCGACGACGATCCCGAAGTACTCTGTGTTCATGTTTGTTTCCGAAGCGGATTATAGCCATGGGCCGGCCCGCGCAGCGAACTTGTGTATGATCGAGGGACCCAACGGAGGAACGCAATGAATCAAGTCGTTGTCAAACGCAAATTCGGGTCGCTGCGGTTTATCGGATCGCTCATGAAGGTCTTCGCCTGGATCTCGCTCGTCCTGGGCGTGCTCGGCCTGGCTACCACGGTCCTAGGCGGGCTCTTCAACGCGGTCAGCGTGAATGTCTTCCAGCCTCAGGCGGTTGAGAGCCTGGGCCGGCTAGGGCTGCGCGGTCCCATCGTGAACTTCCTCGTCCTTGCCGGGGTGGGCTTTGGCGGCGTCCTGGCCGGTATCCTGGCTTACATCGTTTTCATGGCCGCCGGGGACCAGATTCACGTCATGGTAGACACTGAACACAATTCGCGGGCCATGGTCGAACTGATGACGCGCCTGGTCCAACTCCAGACGCCCCTGCCCCCGCCGCCAGTCACGAGCCCGCCGGCAATCGCCTTGACGGATCAGCCGCAACCATAGCCAGTGCCTGTGATCCCCGTCCTGAGTGACGGGTGAGGGGATTCGCAAGGGCAGCCAAGCCCAGTGGCCGGATTTGATGCTGAACGATGTCCGCCCCCTATAATGCCCAAATGGCGGGTAGATATCGTTATGGTAAGTTGCGTCCGGCACGCGCGGTGCGGCCAAGTTTTCGGGCTACGAGGTTTCCCCGTCTGGCGATCGCCATCATCCTCCTCGGGACCTGCCTGCTGATCATTGGGCTCGGCCTCGGGATGACGGGTGCCATCGCCAAATCCCAGGCCGATGTCCCGGCAGCGGCTTTAAGCGCTGACATCCGGCTGGGCGGGCTTTCTTTCGTCAATGCGCTGGCAAGCGGCCCACAGCCCGCGCCCACGAGCGAGGCGAACGGAACGCTGATTCGGGGCTTTGTTGGGGAAACTGTCGGTAAGACGCAGTCCGCCGCCGCCCAACGAGCAATCGTCACCTATACCGTTGCGTCGGGCGACACGCTGTTTGGGATTGCCGGCGACTACGGCGTTTCGCCCGAGAGCATTCTTTGGTCAAACTACAAGACGCTGCGCGACAATCCTGACCTGCTGAGCGTCGGTCAGGAACTCCTCATTCCGCCCGCCAACGGCGTTATCGTCCCGGTCGAAGCCGGCGACACCGTCGCGGCGATTGCCCGTCAGATGCGCGTCTCCGAAAGTGCCCTGATTGCCGAACCGCTCAACCGGCTCACAGGAGCAAGCCAGGCGCTCGCCGCGGGCGACCTGATCTTTGCCCCAGGCGGGCAACGCGAGACGATCGTGTGGCAGTTGCCCAAGCCAGTCGAAGTCCGGGTGAACGCCTCGGGCGTCTCGGTATATCGCGTGGGCGTGTGTGGAGAAATCGCTATCCCCAGGCTGGGCGCCAACGCCTATGTGTATCCCGTCAATACCCGTTACCTGTCAGGCTACAACTACAGCGCATGGCATCCTGGCCTGGATTTCGCGGGACGTTTGGGTGACCCAATCTATGCAGCTGACTCCGGGACAGTTATCTATGCCGGGTACTCGTTGAGCCCGGCCGGCGTCCCAGTGGGCTATGGCCAGTATGTGGTGGTCGATCACGGCAACGGGTATCAGACGCTGTACGCCCATGCCAGTCAGCTCTTCGTGCGGTGCGGCCAGCAGGTGGCCAGAGGCGCCCAGATTGCGGCGGTTGGATCGGTCGGCAAGTCCACCGGCCCGCATCTCCATTTCGAACTGCGGCTAGGTGGCACGGCCCTGAATCCATGGTCGCGCCTGCCTCCACCGTAGCGTTTTAGGCGAAGGTTACAATCTTTGGGATTGGACGACAAGGATAATAAGCCGCGGCAAGGCCGCTCGGTCGACCGTGCAGCGCGCGAGATTGTGCGCTACCTGCGGACCGATGAGGCCCGCTGGCGCGCACTGGTGGTTGCCGGGCGCTACACCTCGCATGTCGCCATCATCGTCGTGGTCGCGGCGGCGGTCGCGTTGGCCGGCTCTTCGCTCGTTCGCCCCACCCCGCCCGCTCCCGCCCCGCCAATCGACTCGGTCTCACTCGGACTGGGCGCGAGCGGAACCGGCGCAACGGCGGTGGACCCGGCCTCGGTATTCGCCCAGGCCGGCGGGGGCCGGCAGTTTTCCCTGGCGCTGCTCCAGTCGTACGGCGCGGTCGTAAACCAGGATGCTGGGATTGTGCCCCGCCAGGCCCTGCTCCAAACCGCCAGACAAGTCGATGACCGGCGCGGGATCATCACGTATACGGCTCAGCCGGGCGATACCATTGAAGGCATCGCAGCCCGGTTCAACATCCTCCCAACCACGATCGTATGGTCAAACAAGGACATCGAAGATCAGCCCGACCTGTTGTCGGTGGGTCAGGTACTCACGGTCCTGCCCGTCGACGGGGTATTTCACACGGTTCAGTCAGACGACACCCTCGATGGGATTGCAAAGAAATACAAAGCCAAGGCCGATGACATTCGGAAGTCGCCGCTCAACAATCTGGGCTCGGGCGGGAACCTCCTGATCGGTTCGAGAATCGTGGTCCCGGATGGGGTCAAGCCGTTCGAGGCTCAGGTCGTCGACAACAAACAGCGCTCGACCCCTTCGGGCCCGGTGGTCGTCCGACCCGGCCAGGCGCCGGTGGCGGCCCGCGGGCGATTCATCTGGCCGACCCGCGGTTTCATCTCCCAGGGCTACTGGCAATTCCACCGCGCGCTCGATATCGCGAACGGGACGGGAGTGCCAATCGCGGCGTCGGACAATGGGGTCGTGGAGTTCGCGGGCTGGAGCCCGGTGGGATACGGCTATCTCGTCATCATCAACCACAACAACGGCTTCACGACCTACTACGCTCACAACAGCCAGTTTTTTGTCGGGGTCGGGCAGGCGGTTCGCCAGGGCCAAACGATCGCGGGCATGGGCAGCACGGGCCAGTCCACCGGTCCGCACTCCCACTTTGAGATTCGCTTTAACGGCGTGCCGCTGAATCCTTTGGTGTATTTGCCGTAGGGAGCCCTCAGGTGAGGCGCTTGCGGACCTGGGCGCTGATGAAGTCCAGACTCCAGACCACGACGATGATCGACAACAAGGCGGTGGATGCCTTGTGATATTCGAAGCTATTCAGGCGTTCGAAGAGATACAGGCCGATCCCACCGGCGCCCACAAACCCGATGACCGTGCTGATTCGGATGTTGATGTCCCAGTGATAGATGATGAACGAAAGGAAGTTCGGGATGATCTGGGGCACGACCGCATAGCGCACGCTTTGAAGACTTGTGGCCCCCGTGGCGTTGACCGCTTCGATTGGCCCCGGATCAATATCCTCAACGATGTCGGCGAACATCCGCCCGATCGAGGCCACAGTCACGACCACCAGCGCGAGCACACCCGCAAATGGCTTGCCAAATCCGACGATCAAGGCAAAGACGATCGCCATGACCAGAGGATCAAAGGCGCGCGCGACGTTGAGAAAGGCGCGGGTCAATCCATAGACCAGCGTTCCCAGCGGGCCGCGGCGAGTGATGTTCCTGGCGGCCAGAAAGCTAAGCGGCGCGGCAATAAGTGTGGCAAAGGTCGTGGCCAGGAGGGCGATAAAGATGGTGACGAACATCGCGTTGACCACCTCGAGCAAGGCGGGCGAGAAGCTCCAGGCGCCCACGGGCGTGGCGAGCTCAGCCTCGATCTGGGCCACCGAACCCACGCCAGCCGCCAGGATCGGGCGGACCAGCGTCACCTGGCTGTACGAGCCGTCCGCATCCGCATCGAAAATGTCAATCCCGAGCGGTTTGCCGTCCGGCAAGCGCCAGCGCAGATAGACGCTGGTCCCGCGTGGAATGCCGGCTCCCGACACGGTCACTTCCTCGCGCGGCGCGCCGCACGGGGCTGACAGCGCCAGACGCGGATCCGCGGGGCGGGCGCGAACTGGAGCGCTCCCGCATGGAACCGGGAAATCGACATTCAAGGTCACGGTGGTGGTCCCGCGCGAGGCGATGTCGGGTTGCAGGAGGCGGGCCACCATGTCGCCGGCCTTGGGCGCGTCAACAACCAGCCGGACAAAATCGACTTCCGCATAACGCAACGACAGCCCAATTGCCGCAACAGCCAGGGCGGCGAACGCGATCCGGCGGACAAGGCCAGACCGGTCTACGGCCGTGCCAGAGACGGCCCCGCCACGCCGAGGCGCGCGCGAGGCGGCCCCTGAGCGGGCGCCGGTTTCTTCGACCATCTCACGAATGCGGGCGCTTAGAAAGTCCATGAGCAGGACCACCAGAGCGATGGTGATGAAGGCCGCGCTGACCGCCCTGAAGTCGCCGATTTGGACCCACTGGGTCAGAAACTGCCCCACCCCGCCGCCGCCAACGTAGCCGATGATCGTTGACGCGCGAATGTTGATGTCCCAGCGGAAGAAGGTCTGCGACAGATACTGGGGCACGATCTGGGGGATGACTGCATAACGCACCATCTGAACCCAATTGGCGCCGGTGGCCCGGATGGCCTCCATCGGGCCCGGGTCGATGCTCTCAATGATCTCCGAATAAAGCTTGCCAAGCGCGGCGGCGGTGTGGAGCATGATGGCGAGCATCCCGGCGAACGGCCCCAGCCCGACAATCTTGACGAAAACGATCGCGAGAATCAGGGACTCGATCGAGCGCACGACGTTGAGCGCGGCCCGCACGACGGTGTATACGGCCACCCCGAATGCGGTCGAGGTCATCAGATTGCGGGCCGCCATGAAACTAAGCGGCAGGGCAAGAGCCGAACCCAGCAGGGTGGCCAGCAGCGCCAGCGCAACGGTCTCAATCATCCCACAGGCGATGTAGATGCCGTTGGTCGAGAAGCCCAGCCCGGCGAACACTCTGCATTCAGGCCGGAGCGAGTCCGGGATCTCCAGGAGCGGACCGAACATGTCCGGGCGCGTCATTGGGCTCAGGATGCTGCTGGCCCGGTCGCGGTTGCGCCAAAGCGCCAGCGGATCGATGCCGGTCACCTGCCAGCCCACGCCATACGCGAGCGCCAGCCAGGCCACGATCGGGACCCATGTCGGGGCTCCAGGGCGAAAGGCGGGATCGCCCCCGCCACGGGCGATTCGCCAGGCGTCCCAGCCGCTCCACACAGCGATGATCAGCGGAGAGACAAACCCGAGGGGCTCGCCAAACCAGAGCGCGGTGATCATCGCGAACGCGTAGGCGGCAATCAGCGACAGACCGCGCGCCAACCGGCCGGTGAGGATCTGACCCAGGCCCGGTACAGCCACCGAGAAAATAGCGGCGAGCGGCGCGGTTTGGGGCGCGCCGGCCAGCGGGAAACTCCGAATGTGTCGCACGAGTTTCCGGTTACTCGCCAACCTGAGTGGCTCGCACGTCGCGAGCTTCCTCGCCGTAAATGTCGCGAAACCGCTTTCGGTCTATTTCAGCCGGAAGCCCTTCAAACACCTTGACCCCATCCTTGAGGGCAATGACCCGAGTGGCGTATCGGTGGACCAGATCGAGGAAATGCAGGCTGCACAGAACCGTAATGCCGTCGGATTTATTGAGCTGCTCCAGGTAGCTCAGAATGCCGTGGGCGAGGACGGGATCGAGGCTGGCGACGGGCTCATCGGCCAGCATGAGCTTCGGTTCCTGCATCAGGGCCCGCGCGATGGCGACCCGCTGCTGCTGGCCGCCGGATAGCGCGTCGGCCCGGGCCGATGCCTTCTCGGCGATGCCGACCCGGCCCAGGGCCCGCTCGGCGCGCTGGCGCTCGGCGTCGGGCCATAGTCCGAGGACCGAAGGCAGGGTCGGCGAATACCCGAGACGGCCGCTGAGCACATTCGTCATCACGCTCGACCGCTTCACCAGGTTGAACTGCTGGAAAATCATCCCAATGTGGCTGCGAATGCGGCGCAGTTCCGCGCCACGGGCGGCGGTCACATCGATGCCATCCATCACAATTCGCCCACTGGTGGGCTCGATGAGCCGGTTGATGCAGCGCAGGAGGGTGCTCTTGCCGGATCCTGACAGGCCGATCACGACCAGAAACTCGCCGTCCGTCACGTCAAAGCTGACATCGCGCAGAGCCACCGTCCCGTTGGGATAGGTCTTGGAGAGGTGTTCGATGCGGAGCAAGGCGTGACTCCAAACAGGTCATGCGTCAAGCGCGAGTGGCGCCTGACGCATGACCCTCACGAACGAGACTGAGAATCCGAAGCTACTTGACCAGGGTCGTGACGTCCAACCCGGTGGCTTCGAGGGTGGCCCGGAATTCGTCGTAGAAGGTGTCGTCCACGGCCTTGAGGCCGTCGATGGTATAGACCTTGGTCAGAGCGGCCTTGCCTTCGGGCGTCTGGGCGATGTCGAGAAACGCTTTGGTCAGCTTCTCGCGCATGTCCTTGGCGACGACCTTGGCATACGAGACATTGTCATTGGGAATGAACTCGGGCGTGCGCCAGATCACCACAACCTTTGTCGTGATATCAGTCAACTCGGCCAGGCTCTTGTCCTGAGTGCGGACATCGTTGTAGGTTGCGCCGAAGTCGCAACCGGCCTTGTTGTACAGGTTGCGGGCGACGGTCGGATGGTTGTTGGCGAAGATCGGTTCGGGGGTGGTGATCTTGGCCCGCGAAAGAATCCCGGAAGGCACGACATAGCCGGACGCCGAGAGCTTGTCGGTCCAGCACGGCTTCTTGCCCTCAAACTGCTTGAGCGCTTCTTCCGCCTTTTCGGTTGTCGACTTGTTTGTTTTCTCATCAAAGTAGGATTTAAACCCGCTGCTCGCGTTCGCCAGGAACTGCACCCCGTAGTGATCCGATCCGGTCCGGATGGTGGCCATGCCAACATCGGCGGCGTTCTTCTTCTGGGCGAGGATGTAGGCCAGCGGCGGGAGCCACCCGATGTGCGCGTTGCCCGAGCCCATCGCCTCGACCAGAGCCGCATATGATGTTGGGACGTTTGTCTTAATCACATACCCGGTCTTATCGGTGATGAGCTTGGCGATCAGATCGCCGCTGGCGATGAGATCCTGGGCGGTGGCCGAGGGGGCCAGCGACATGACCAGCGGGTTGGCGGCTGTTCCGAGCGCGGGCTTGCTGGACGTGGCTGTGGGCGCGGGCGCGGCGGGTACCGCGGTTGCGGCCGGGGCGGCTGCCCCGCACGCGGATAGAACGAATGAAGCCGTTGCAAGGACGGCGGACAGGCGGGCCAAAGGCGTCTTCATGATTGCTCTCCTTGAGTTCAGGCTGAATGAGTCGTGGCGATAAAAGATTCTACAGTGAATGCCTGAACTTGCATACCGGCCGGCAGCCGGCGGTCGCGAAAGATACACTTGGCGTCTATGGGCCGCCGAATCTTTCCCGGGATACGCGTGCGCAAGGTGCTTCGCGACACGCTGGCCAACAAAACCCGCGCGGCGCTGGTCATCCTGTCGATGGCGGTGGGCGTGTTCGCTTCGGGGGCGATGGCCAGCGCACGGGTCATCCTAAGCCGCGATCTGCAAATCCAATATGACCATTCGCGCGACACGAGTGTCACGATCAGCGCAAGTAACCTGACCGAGGACTTCATCAGGTCCGTCCGCGATATGCCCGGGATTGAGGACGCCCAGGGCCGCAGTGTCGTAGTCTTGCGCACCCGGGTGAAGACTCCGACGGGCGAGCGGCGGAGCAGTCTGCTCCTGCATGCCTTGCCCGATTTTGGCGAGCAGCGAATCGATATCGTAGACGTGTTGAGCGGGCCTTCCGAGCCGCCCCGGCGGGAGATGTTTCTCGAGCGAGCGTCGTTTGCGTTGTTTGGCCTGTCCGGGCCGGGTGATTCGGTCGTGGTCGAGCTCTCAGACGGCACGCGCCGCGAGATCCGCGTCGCCGGGGTTGTCCACGACATCAACGCCCCGCCCCCACAATTTGCCAACTTCGGATCGGGCTATGTCACGCGAGAAACGCTTGAGTGGCTCGGTTTCGGCCGGGCCTACAACCAGATGCGGGTCCGGGTCAGCGAAGACGGCATGAACCGGCGGCATATCCAAACCGTGGCGGACGAAATCAAGAACCGGGTACAGGACAGCGGCCGAACTTTCTTCAACGCAGCAATCGCCACGAACCCGGGCCGGCACTTCGCGGATGAGCAAATCCAATCAATGTCGCTGGTCCTGGCCGCAATCGGCGGGCTGGCCCTCTTTCTGAGCGGCTTTCTGGTCGTTAATACGGTCTCGGCCGTGATGCAGCAGCATGTCCGCCAGATCGGGATTATGAAGGCCATCGGCGGGCGCGCGCCACAGCTCGTGACCATGTATCTCACGATGGTGACGATCCTCGGCGCGCTCTCGCTTGGAATTGCGATTCCGCTGGGCAGCCTGGGGGCGCGCGGGCTAACCGAATACGTCGCCGGCCTGCTGAACTTTGACATTCTGACCACCGGCACACCACCCGACGTGCTGGCCCTCGAGATCGCGATCGGCCTGGCCGTTCCGGCGCTCGCGGCGCTCGTCCCCGTGATTGCGGGGGCGCGCATGAGTGTGCGCGAGGCGCTCTCGGGTTCGGGCGCGAGCTGGAGCAGAGCCGCCTCATCCGCGACACGAACGCGACCGGCCCGCCGTCTGGCCTGGATACCGCGGCCATTCCTGCTCTCGTTGCGGAACACGTTCCGCCGCAAGGGGCGGCTCGTTTTGACCCTGGGAACCCTTGCGTTAAGCAGCGCGACCTTCGTGGCGGTCTTCAGTGTGCGCAGTTCGCTCGACCGGGCAATGGAGAACTCGCTGCGTTACTGGAATTTTGACGTCGAGGTATCGCTCGTCAACCCCCAGCCGGATGACCGGCTGGTCAGCGAGGTCCGGACGGTTCCGGGTGTTGTGGACGCCGAAGCCTGGGCGCTCTCCGTCGCCCGCCGCGTGCGTGACGATGGGTTCGAAAGCCGCAATATCGCCATCGATGCGCTCCCGGCCGACACGACCTATGCGCGCCCCGTGATCCTGGCCGGGCGCTGGCTCGAGCCCGACGATACAACTGCCATCGTGGTGAATACCGAGGTGCTGGCCGACGAGCCTGACATCCAGGTGGGAGATTGGATTCGGTTACGCCTCGGCGCCCGCCTGATCCGGTTTCAGGTGGTCGGCGTCACACAGAGCCTGCTCACGGGACAGGTGCGCAATGCCCGGCGTGCCTATGCGAATCTTCCTGGCTTTCGGGACACGGTCGGGCTGGGGCGCCTCGCCCGGACGCTGTTGGTCAAGACCGCCAGCCACGACCGAGCCTCGCAGGCGGCCACCGCCAAGGCGATCGAGGAGCAATTCAAACGGCGCAATCTGCGGGTTGACACGTTTGAAACCATCAGCGAACGGCGCGACCAAATCGAATACCAGTTCGGGATCCTCATCGTCTTCTTGATGATCATGGCCGCCTTGCTCGCTCTGGTCGGCGCGCTCGGACTGGCCGGCACCATGAGCATGAATGTGCTCGAGCGGACTCGCGAGATCGGGGTGATGCGGGCCATCGGGGCCAGTAATCCGGCCGTCCGGGGCATTGTCATTGGGGAAGGCGCCGTGATCGGCTGGTTGGCCTGGCTGATCGGCGGCGTGCTTGCCGCCCCGATCAGTTGGGCCTTGAGCCAGGCGGTCGGCCAGGCCTTCCTGCGCCAACCCCTTCCATTTGTCTATTCCTGGGCAGGACTTATCGTATGGTTGGCCGTGATCACGGTCCTGAGCGCGGGCGCGAGTTTCGTGCCCGCCTGGCGCGCCTCGCGGCTTACCGTGCGGGAAGTGCTTGCGTACGAATAGCAAAACGGCAGGCGGCGGTTAGCGAACCCGGCGCAGGCTATCATCGCGGCCAAGTCATGACACGCCGCAACTTCCGGAGAGCGCTCGCGACCGCCCTGCTGGTCGCCGTCGCCTCAGCAGGATCGGCCGGACCGGGAGCCCATGCCGCGTCCGGGCGGGCTGCCGCAGCGCCGGCTTTCCCTTCAGTCGAGGCGCCGCGCGAGCCCGAATCTGGCGCCACCTCTGAAGTTGCCACCGGCGCTCGGGCCGAGTCCGCGGTTGCGCCCGGGCGCTACATCGTCATCCTGAAGGGTCCGCCGCTTTCCGCCGCGTTCGCGCCCAGGCCAGTTCCCGCGTCGCCGGATCTCGGCCTTGCGCGGGCCGCGATCGACAGCGAACAGGCCGCCACCCGCGAGGCGCTCGCGCGCCGTTTGCCCAAAGCCCAAGTTCTCCGCGCCGCGCGCCTCACCTTGAACGCGCTGGTGGTCGACCTGAACGGGGCGGATCCCGGCCCGCTGACCGAGCTCGCGGGCGTAGTGTCCATCCACCCTGACCGGATCAAACACATCGCATTGGTGGAAAGCGTCCCGCTCATTGGCGCGCCGGCAGTGTGGGCCACTCTGGATGAGCTTGGCGAGCCGGTTGACGGGCGCGGGACGCGGATCGCCGTGCTGGACACCGGCATCGACTTCACCCATCCCGACCTGGGCGGCTGTTTCGGCCCGATGTGCAAGGTCATCACCGGATACAACACCGTCGCCGGAAACTGGAACGTCCTCGATGACAACGGGCATGGCACCCACGTGGCCGGAATCGCGGCCGCGGATGGCGCGCTAAAAGGGGTCGCGCCAGGCGCGCAACTCCTCGTCTACAAAGTATGCGCGGCGGATGGAACCTGCGCCGACGCGGACATCCTGGAGGGCCTCGAGCGGGCTGCGGACCCCAACGGGGATGGCAATCCCGCCGACCATGCCGATGTCGCCAATTTGAGCCTGGGCGGAACCGGCGACCCCGACGACGCGCTGAGTCAGGCGGTCGACAACGCCTTCGACCTGGGCATGGTCGTCGTCGTTGCTGCCGGGAACGATGGCAAGCGATTCCAGTCGGTCGGATCGCCTGGCGTCTCCCGAAAGGCGCTGACCGTGGCCGCTTCGACCAAAGCCGACACCCTGGCCGTTTTCAGTTCGCGCGGGCCGGTGGCGGGCTTCCTGGTGGTGCTCAAGCCCGATATCACGGCCCCCGGAGCCAGAATCACGTCAACCGTGCCGGCGAGCGGCCAATACGGCAGCCCTACCCGTTACGCGAATCTGAGCGGGACCAGCATGGCGGCGCCGCATGTGGCGGGCGCAGCGGCGCTGGCGCGCCAGGCCCACCCGACCTGG
>JBKJQK010000255.1:0-14178 GCA_046594095.1 Anaerolineae bacterium
AAAGTGTGAAGCTTAGCGCCAACGACGAGATTCTGATCTACAGCGACGGGTTGACCGAGGCCCACAACCCGGCCGGCGAGATGTTCGGTTACCCGCAACTGCGCGAGCTGATGACCCAGCCGTTGGACGCCGACGGGCTGATCGACTTCCTGCGCGAAAGGCTCGACGCGCATGTCGGGCCGGCCTGGGAACAGGAAGACGACGTGACCTTTGTCACCTTCCACCGCACGGCCGAGGCTCACGATCACAACCCCGGCGCGCTGCTGACCGAGTTCCGCGTCGCGAGCGCGCCCGGCAACGAGCGGGATGCCATGCAACGGGTGGCCGACGCCATCGCCCGGCTCAACTTGCCGGCCGAGCGTCTCGAGAAGATCAAGACGTGCGTGGGCGAAGCGTCGATGAACGCGATGGAACACGGCAACCGCTACGACCCGACCAAACCGACCGGCGTCGCGGTGCGGGTCAATGCCGACCGGCTGCTCATTCAGATCACCGACTTCAATGGCGACGGCGCGTCGGAGATCCCCCAGGAGACCTCGCCGGACCTGTACCTGAAGCTGGCCGGGCTGCAATCGCCGCGCGGCTGGGGTCTATTTCTCATCCGGAGCATGGCCGATGACATGCGCCACATGACCGTGGACGGCAAGCATACGTTGGAGCTGGCCTTCAATCTTTAGACAGGAGAATCCCATGGACGCCAAACCCTTTCAAGCAACGGTGACCTTCACTCCGGACGCCGCACCCAACACCGCGGTCATCGAGCTGAGCGGCGACATCAACATCCAGGCCGACGCGCGGATGAGCGCGGCCTACGCCGAGGCCGAGAAACACAGCAGCCCGATGATCCTGCTGGACTTCAGCAAGGCGAACTACATCAACAGCACGGGAATTGCCCTGATCGTCGGGCTACTGGCGCGGGCGCGCAAGAACAAACGCGAACTCGTGGTGTCCGGGCTGAGCGATCACTACAAGGAAATCTTTCAGATCACCCGCTTGTCCGACTTCATGAAGATCTATCCCAATGCAAAGGCCGCCCTGTCCGACGCGGCCCACAGGTCCTAGTCACACCCACAGGGGAAATACACCATGGCCGTATCGAAACTGGTTACCCAAGTGCGGCGCCTGAACGAGCGGGCGAGCACCATCGACATCGAGGGTGACGTCACCGGGCAGGCCGACGCGACGCTGTCGGACGCCTATGCGCGGGCGACGGCTAACAACCCGAAGGCGGTTGTGCTCAACTTCGCGAAGCTCGACTACATGAACAGTTCCGGGATCGGGCTGCTGGTCATGCTGTTGGTTCGCGCGCAGCGGGCCAAGCACAAGCTGATGGCGTGCGGGCTGAACGAGCACTATCAGCAGATCTTCGAGCTAACGCGCCTGAACGACGCGATCGGTATTTTTAAGAATGAGGCGGACGCGCTGGCGTCGCTCTAGGAGACGGCATGGAATCACGCGACGCGCAGAACTGGGCGAAGACCGTCGACACACTCGACACGGGCACGCTGCCGGAAGGCGCACGCAATATAAACGTGCAGGGCAAACACATGATGGGGCTCGTGCATGGCTTTGGCCAACTCTGGCAGAAGGCCTACCGCCTGAAGTTTGAGGGCGTTCGCGCGCCACCCGAAACGGTGATCGCGGCATGGAAGGAACACTTCCCGAAGTTCTGGCCCAAGGGTAATACGATGTACAAGGCCACGACCGGGATAAAGCCGGGCGATGTGGGCGTCATCAACTCGAATCTGCCGGGCAACGTCACCGTCATGTCGACCGGAATATACGTGATCTACGCTGACGATGTCTCGTTCTCGTTTATGAACCCGGAGGGCCATCCGTGGGCGGGCATGGTCACGTTCGGTGCCGAGGAAGAGGATGATGCGACCATCGTCACGGTTCAGGTGCTGGTCCGGGCCAACGATCCGCTGTATGAGCTCGGGATGCGAACGTTCATGTCGAAAGCCGAAGACTGGATGTGGTTCAGCACGCTCAAGAATGTGGCGGACCACTTTGGGGCGACGGGCGAACCGACGCTGAAGGCCGCCCTGGTCGACCCGAAGGTTCAGTGGTCGGAGTGGAAGAACGTTTGGCAGAACGCGGCGATCCGCACGGCGCTGCACGTGCTTGGCACGCCTGTGCGCTGGGTGCGCGGCCTGAGGAAGCGGAACGCCGTTTAGGAAATTCTGCAGGCGATGTACCAACCCGCCCGTGAACCTTTGCCCGATCAGGCGATGTAGGGGCGAAGCGACCGCTGCCGGGTTTCGGCAGGCACGTGCGTACCAGCGGTTGCTTCGCCCGCAGCCCACCCGTGACGGGTCGTGGCGACGTGTCAATCCCGCGCCGTCATCGACATGCGCGGAATGGCCGTGATTCGCGCGCGCCCAACCAGCTCAAGGAGATCGACATGTCACCGCGATTCAAAACCGCCATCGGAATGACCGCCATCGCGCTCGGCGCGCTGGCGTTCACGTTCTCGCCGCCTCAAAGCGCGGCCCAGAGCAGCGTTCCTGCGATGAGCGCAATGCCGCCTATCGTCACGGCAACCGACCGTGAGCCGCTCCTACCCGATGCCAGCTTGCCCGGAACGGCGATCACGTATCAAGGCCAGTTGAAGAGCGGCGGCGCATCGGTCAACGGCGCCTGCGATTTTCAGTTCACCCTGCATGATGCGCTCGCGCTCGGCGCCCGTATCGGCACAACCCAGACCGTAAGCGCCATCACGGTCACCAACGGGCTGTTCACGGCGGCGATCGACTTTGGCGCGGGCGCCTTCACCGGCGATGCGCGGTTCTTGGCATCCCAGGTCCGATGCCCCTCCGGCGTCGGAACCTATTCGGCGCTGAGTCCCCGCCAGGCGCTGACCGCAGTGCCGTACGCGCTGTACTCCGCGGCGCCGTGGGCGACCGGCATCAGCAACACGCTGTCGTACGCGAGCGGCAATGTTGGCATCGGGACGGCGGCGCCGGCGCACCGCCTAAGTCTGGTGGGTGGTCCGGGCTGGACGTCCAACGGCTGGACGGGCGCGCTCGAGATAGCAAACGGCTCCGCCATCGGCTGGCAGGCCAATGACCCCGCCCCAAGATTTGGAATCGGGCAATCGACGGGAACACTATATTTCTTCCACACCTTGAGCAGTCCAGGGACAGTAACATCCACCGCGGTCTACGACATGGTGATCAACGACTATGGCGAAGTTGGGATCGGGACGACCAACCCAACCGCCAAGTTGCACGTGGTCGCCCCGGGTGCGGCCATCGGCGGGTATAGCCCCAATAACACCGCCGTACGTGGCGCAAGCGATTCCTACTTTGGGGTGTGGGGAACCAGCGGCAGTGCGTGGGGCGTGTATGGCGCCAGCAGTAGCAGCGCTGGCATCCTCGGCTCCAGCAATACTGGCGATGGCGTGGTCGGTAGCAGCAATTTTGGTTACGCGGGCTACTTTTATGGCAACGTCAAAATCACCGGCACTTGCTGCGCGGCGCCGGCAAACTTCATGCAAATCGACCACCCCCTGGACCCTGCGAACCAGACTCTGCAGCAGGCCCTGGTCGAGTCGCCGGACATGAAGACGATCTATGACGGCAACGCGACGACAGACGAGAAAGGCGACGCAACCATCTCGCTGCCCGCCTACGTCGGCGCGCTCAATGGCGACTTCCGCTACCAGTTGACCGTCATCGGCCAGTTCGCCCAGGCTATTGTTAGCGCCGAGATCAAAGACCATCAGTTCAGCATCAAGACCGACAAGCCGAATGTGAAAGTTTCATGGCAGGTGACGGGGATTCGCAAAGACCCCTATGCCGCGCAGCACCGGATGCAGCCGGAGACGGCCAAGCCGGCCGGCGAGATCGGCAAGTATCTCCACCCGGCGGAGTATGGCCAGCCTAAGTCAATGGGCGTGGACTATGAGCGACGCCAGACGATGGAGCGCCAGGGGTCCGAAGGAAAGAAATAGTAGGTCAACGAGCGTTGGCCCGGTAAGGCGCTTCGCCCCTCCTTGATATCATCGCCCGACAGGCGATCAGCATGTTTGTCATCAGAGGGAATATCTTGGACTACGACATCATCATCATCGGCGGCGGGCCGGCCGGCGTCACCGCCGCGCTGCGGGCCCGCGAACTCGGCGCGAGCGTCGCGCTGGTCGAGCGCGGGCGCCTCGGCGGGACCTGCACCAACGACGGCTGCGCTCCGACCCGGGTGCTGGCCAAGGCCGCCCGGCTCATGCGCGACACCCGCCAGTTCGCCGACTACGGCATTGACCCCGTCCAGCCCCGGCTGGACTGGCTAACGCTGATTGCCCGTACCCAGCGGGTCGTCAACGCCCTGCAGGAGAAGAAGCAACTCCTCAGCCACCTCCGGGAATCCGGTGTGGATGTCCGCTTTGGCGCCGGCGAGGCCCGCTTTGCCTCGCCAACTGCGCTGCGCCTGGGCGATGGCACGGCCCTGGAAGCCAGGCGCTTCATAATCGCCGCAGGCGGACGCGCGCGGCGGCTGGCCTTCCCGGGCGCCGAGCGCGCCCTCACCCACAGCGACGTGTGGAGCCTCAAGTCCCTGCCCCGTTCGGTGGCCATCATCGGCGGCGCGGCCACCGGCTGCCAGCTTGCATCGGTACTGGCCGAGTTCGGCGCGGCCGTCACCCTGATCGACATGGCGCCGCGCATCCTGCCGATCGAAGAACCGGAGGTCTCCGAGGTCATGCGGAAGTCCTTCGAAGCGCGCGGAATCCGGGTGATCACCGGGATTCAGTCCATCGCCGGGATCGAAGGTGAGCCCGGCGCGCAGACGCTGAACTACTCCTCCGACGGCGTCGGCCAGCGCGTCGCCGCCGACGCCATCATCATGGCCGTCGGTTGGCCGGGCAACTTGGACGCCCTCGACCTGACCGCCGCCGGGGTCGCTTCGGCCCGCGGCTACATCACGGTCGACGACAACCTGCGGACATCGGCGTCCCACATCTTCGCCGCCGGCGACGTCACCGGGCGGATGATGCTGGTGCAAAGCGCCAGCAGCGAGGGCCGGATCGCGGCCGAGAACGCCCTCGGCGGCGCGAGCGCCTCCGCCCACCGGATCGTCCCGCATGGCGGGTTCACCGACCCGGAATACGGCAGCGTCGGGCTGACCGAGGCTCAGGCCGGCCCCGACGGAATCGCGGCGACGGTCACCTTTGCCGAGGTCGACCGGGCCGTCATCGACGGGCACACCGAGGGATTCTGCAAGCTGGTCGTGGGGCGCGAGACCGGCCGGGTGCTGGGCGCGCATGTCGTCGGCGAGCAGGCCGTCGAAGTCACGCAGCTCGTCGCGGCCGGGATGGCGGCCGGAATCACCGTCACGCAGTTGGCCGCGCTGGAGATCGCCTATCCGACCTACGCCGCCATCGTCGGCCTGACCGCCCGGCGGGTCGCCCACGATCTGGGTCTGATGCCGGTCGGGGCTGAATGGCGGGCGCTCGGACGGCGCTACCCGTCGGAGTGGGAGCGCCGCGACGGATAGCAAGGTGTTATACACATCCAGGTGCCGGTCGAGCGCTGAATCCGGGGCCGGATATTGCCCGCGTTAACGCGTCTCCGCTCGCCTGTTCAAGTCCTTGTTCGAGCGCGCTCAAATCTGCGCCTTGCCGCCGGGGCTTGATTCGCGAGCGTCGATAGGTAAACTCGCCTTCCGACACGCGGATAGGCGCTTGAATAGACGACAGGCCCGGCAACTTCCACCCAACTGGCCAGTCCGGGCAGCAAGTAACGCCGCTACCGTGAACGAAGACATGACACTTGATCACCTCTCGATTGGGACAAAATCCGTCATCGCCGGGTTCGCCGGGCGCAGCGCCGCGCTGATCAAGGCTCGCGCGATCGGGCTGCGCGTCGGCCGCCAGGTTGAGATCATTGCCCGAAGCGGGCGGCTGATTCTGGCAATGGTCGGGCACTCTCGAATCGCGCTGACCCTTGATCTGGCCCGCCACATAGAGGTCAGGGAGTCATGAGCGACGGCGCCTCTCCAACCGAAACAGAACCAATCCCTTCGCCAGACCCAAGAACCGGCCGGCGCCACATCACGGTCGCCATCGCCGGTAATCCCAACACCGGCAAGACCACCCTCCTGAACAACCTGGTCGGGGCCAACTTCAGCGTCGGAAACTGGCCGGGCGTGACGGTCGAAAAGAAGGAAGGCTCAACGGTCTTCGACGGCGTCACCGTCGATTTCGTCGATCTGCCCGGAATCTATACCCTCGAGCCGGTATCCGACGATGAGCGCATCGCCGTCGAGTTCCTCACCCGGGAGACACCCGACGTCATCCTCAACGTCATCGAGACGCCCAACATTGAGCGCAATCTGAGCCTGACCATGGAGCTGGCCGAGATGGGCATCCCCATGGTTATGGCCCTCAACATGGCCGACGAGGCGACCCGATCGGGGCTGTCCATTGACTGCGCAAAAGTCGAAGCCCTGACCGGGATCCGGGCCCTGCCCACGGTCGGACGAACGGGTCAGGGCGTGAAGCTGCTCATGCCGGCGATCCTGGCTGCGCAATCCGGGCGCCGGCTTCCCCGCAACCTGCCGTATGGCGACGCGCTCGAGGAAAAGCTGCGCGCATATGACGATGTCGCGACCTCCAAGCGCGGTGCCCTCGAACGCCTGACCGCAGACCCCAGCGCCGTCAAAGCAATTGAGGCTCTGGGCGGCCAGGAATTGGCCCAGACGATTCGTGACGGGCGGGCAGGCGCGGCAGAAGGGCTGTATCGGGCCGTCGCCCGCCGACGCGTGGTGAAGGGCCGCCAGGTCACGGCCGCGCTTGATTCCTTCTTTCTGCATCCAATCCTGGGGCTGATGGCTTACCTGGTGATCATGTATCTGTTCTTCAAGATCGCCTTTGACGTCTCCGCGCCGTTCATGGCCTGGCTGGACAGCTTCATGAACCGTTTCCTCGGCCCGCTCGCCCATCAAGTCCTGCTGGCGGTCAACGCGCCCGGCATTGTGGCTGACTTCATTGGCGAAGCGGTGATCGGCGGAGTGGGCTTTGTGCTGACCTTCATGCCGCTCATCGCGGTGATGTTCTTTCTGCTGACGCTCATGGGCATGACCGGATACATGGCCCGCCTGCCCTTTCTCCTCGACCGGTTCATGCGCCACTTCGGCTTGAACGGCAAGGCGGTCATCCCGCTGTTGCTGGGGATGGGCTGCAACGTGCCCGCGGTGATGGCGACCCGGACGATGGAAAGCCGCCGTGACCGGCTGCTGGTGACGATGATGATCCCATTCATCTCGTGCCCGGCCCGGCTGGTGGTCTTCTCGTTCTTCGCCTCGATCTTCTTCCCAAACCCGGCCCTCGTCATCATGGGAATGTATGTGGGGGGGATCGTGGTTGCGGTCCTGACCTCCATGTTGCTCAAGAACACCCTTTACCGGCGCGAATCGACTTCGATGCTGATTGAACTCCCGCCGTATCGCATGCCGCGCCTGAGCACCGTCGGTGTGATTGTGTGGAGCAGCGTCCGCGAGTTCCTTGTGCGGGCGGGCACAACGATCTTCGCGGTCTCAGTCGTCGTGTGGCTGATGGTTCATTTGCCGCTGGGCGCCAAACCCGCCGACAGCGTCGTCGCCCAGGTGGGCAAGGCCATCACCCCGATCTTCACCCCGCTCGGCATCGACGACTGGCGGGTGACCACCTCGCTGATCCCAGCCTTTCTCGCCCGCGAGACCGCGCTCGGTTTCATGGCGACGGTCTACTCGGTTGAGGACGATACGGCCCCGGCCGCCTTCGATGCGGGCGCAGCCATCGGCGAGCAGGCCCGCGGCTTGGTCGAGGCCGTCGGCAAAAGCACGGCATCGCTGTTTACGTTGGGCATCAGCACCCTGCAGGCGGACGATACGTCGGGCAGCCCGTTGAGCATAGCGATCGCGAAGAGCATGACCCCGTCCGCGGCGCTGTCCTTCATGATCCTGATGCTGCTCTACAACTCTTGCCTGGCCGTGGTCGGCGTGATGGCGAAGGAGATCGGACGCAAAGAGTCGCTCGCCTTTCTGGCCTACAGTTTCGCGGTCGGCTGGGGGGTGGCGTTCGTCGTCTACCGGCTCGGGCAGATGGGTGGATTGGGCGGATAGCGCGGGTGTAAGGCCTCGGCTGCCGGGTCGACATGATCATATACGGCACCCTGCTCGACGCCGGTCTGGGCATGATTGGGTAGCGATGGACGGGCCTGCCTTTGGGCCCAGGACGTGTTGCAGTGTCCTTAGGAGTGCGCCGGACCCTCGAGCTGTTCAAGCATGTCGCCGACATTCGCGTAGTTCACGCTTGGAAAGGTCCCCATTGGTCGGTCTCGGACCTTGAAACGCGGACGTGGTTGCGTTGGTCGGTCGAGTTGTTGCTCCAGCCCAATCCGCAGCGTCCTGTTCGTGATGTCCTTAAAGCTCAGCCCAGTCTTCTTCTGCAGTTCGACCAACCTGGCGGCCACACCATCCTCGAGGGTCAGTGTCGTTCGCATGCCCCCAATTTACACCGTGTTGCTAGCGGCATGCCTCAGTTCATCATTCAAATGGGTGACCCGGGTTCAGCAATCGTCACGATTCGGTCGGCATACGCCTCGGCCAGCTTGTGCTGGTGCAGGCTGCACAGCACCGCTACACCACGTTCCCGGCAAATGGCGCGCAAAAGACCGAGGATGTCGGCGCTGGCTTCCGGATCGAGGCTGGCGATCGGCTCATCGGCCACGATCAGCGAGGACTGCTGGGCCAGCACCCGCGCAATCGCCACCCGCTGCTGCTGGCCGCCTGACAGCGTGTCGGACCGCTGATCCGCCTGGGTCAATAGCCCGACTCGGTCGAGGAGGCCGAGCGCCATCCGGACATCGGCCGGCGGAAACGCGCGCAGCCAGCCCCGCCAGGCCGGCACGTAGCTCAAACGGCCGGCCAGAACATTCTCCAGCGCGGTCAGGCGCCGGACCAGATTGAATTGCTGGAAGACAAAGCCGATTCGGCGCCGCTCGGAGCCGCGAAAACGGGTCGCGTCCAGCCCATCCAGGCAAATGCGTCCCGCGTCAGGCCGGGTCAAGCCTCCGATGCACCGAAAGAGGGTAGTCTTGCCTGCGCCACTTTTGCCGACCACCGCAACGAACTCGCCCCAATCCACCGAGAAGGAGACCCGGTCCAGGACGCTACGGCCGGCATAGGACTTGCTCAATCCATCGATGACCAGCCCTGTAGCGGGTGGAACCATTGCCGTGTCAGACAAGCTTCCGCCGGATCCAGTTGCTGAGCTGATCGAGCGCGGTCACAACCAGCACGATGACGGCGATAATCGTGAACAACCGGGCGAAATCGAGCAGATCCATGCTGTTCTTCAACTCCTGGCCGATGCCACCCGCGCCGACAACGCCCAGAACCGCTGAGGCGCGAACGTTGAACTCCCACCAGAACAGGGTCGTGGACAGGAGCACCGGCAGCGAATCTGGAAGCAAGGCGTACACCAGCGTCGTCGCGCGCGAGGCCCCGACCGTCTGGACCGCCTCAATGGGGCTCATCTGAACGTTCTCGATGTGGTCGGCGTACAACTTGGCCATGCTGCCCCAGGTATGCAGGGCGATGCCGATGACGCCGGCAAACGGTCCAAGCCCCACTGCGGCGACAAAGATCAGGGCGAACACAAACGAGTCGATCCCGCGCAGGATATTGAGGAACCAGCGCGTGGGGTAATACAACGCCGGGATTGGGGTGATGTTACGGCTGGCCAGAATCGCCGCCGGAATCGCCAGCAATGTGGCCACGGTCGTGCCAATCGCGGCCATCGCGATGGTCTCGGCCGTCCGGACCAGGATGATCGGCAGTTCTTCAAGTTTTGGCGGCCAGGCCCGGCCGATCCAGAAGGCGAGCCGGGGCAACCCCGTCACCAGCCGTTCCGGATCGATCGCCGCCAGGCGCCAACTGATGGCATAGAAGATCGCGATGGCGGCGATCGCAAGCCACACCCTCCAGCGCCCTGCCCCGCGGCGAGACTCGTGCCGGGCCAACGCGCGCTCGACGCGGCGCGAGACGACGCCACCCTCGCCCGGCGGCGTCGCCTCCGTAAATCCGTCCATTCGGCCAGCCTAGCCCTTGGCCGTGATCTTGCCGACGGCCAGACCGGCCTTCTCGATGGCGGCGTAAGACGCATGGTTGGCCGTGACGAAGCCCGTGTAGCGGGGCGGCATGACGGTCTTCGCCAGTTCGGGCGTGATGGCGGTGATGATCTTTTGAATCTGTTCGGCCATCGCCGGCGAGAAGCCCTTGGGCACCGCGATCGCATCGTTGGGCAGCGCGTCGGACGTCCAGACGATCTTGGTATCGGCCGCTGTAATTGAGCCGTTGGCGATCATGGCATTCCGATTCCGGTCGAAATCCGTGGCGAGATCGACCTGGCGCGCCTTTACTGCGATTTCGTTGGCGGCATGTGTCGCGCCTTCGGTGTACTTCCAGAAGCTCTTCGGATCGAACTTCCAGACCTCCTTTGCGTAGTAGGTGGGAATCAGCCAGCCCGAGGTGGACCCCGCGTCGGCAAACGACATGCTCATGCCCTTGCTGTCCTCGGGGAACTTCGCGACCTTCGAATCCGGCGGGGCGATGACGATGGCGTAATAGACCGGCTTGTCGTCATACTTGACCGTCGCGATGGCCGTGCAATCGGTGGCGTTGTTGGCCAGAATGTAGCCCCACGGCCCCATCCAGGCCAGGTCGAGCTGGCCGGAGCTCATGGCTACCGAGATGCCGGCCCAATCAGTCGTCGCCACCAGGTCATAACCCGGGGCTTTGAGTTGCTCCGAGAGGTATTTGAAGAAGGGATCATAAGCCTTCCTGGTGTCCTCGGGATTGGGCAGCAGTGGTCCCACGCCAAAACGAAGCCGTTTTATGGCGCTGCCGGAGTCAGCGGCAGGCGCGCAAGCCGCAAGCGCCATTGCCCCGGCGGAGAATGCCGTTGCCCGTAACAGCGATCGTCGAGAAATTATCATGTGTCTTGCCTCGGCAGAATTTATCGCCGCAGAAGCTTACGAAATGCTTGCGCGGAGCAACAGTAAAGCGCGCCGGTTGACGCGCTTTCCCGTTACCAGACCACGATACAGGTCTGAACTTCCCGGACGCCCACGGCGCCCGCTATACCCGTAGTCACTCAGTTGCCCAGACTCTGCAGGTCCGGGCTTTCAATGAAGGCGATCAGATCGTACTGGCCTGTGACGGCGTGGATCTGCTTGATGACGGATCCGTCTAGTTCCATGTTTTTGAGCTCGGGAACAAGCTCCTGAATCCGGGTGGGCTCGGCTTTGATCAGTACGTATGCGTGAATCATGGTGGTTTCCAGGTGCGGGCTTTCAGGTTTGGCGTCGCACGGACGCCTGGGTGGCTATCCTCAGTTAAAGGACATTAGACCGGCGTTTCCGGTCCGGACAATCTCATCGAGCTGGCCGCGAATGCGGTCCACGCTCGCCTTGAGCGGAAAGATCTTCTTGCTGACCTGCATATCGGCGTCGGTGCTGAGCGGATGCCAGAAGACGCCATCCAGATCGACCGTCACTTCGGGCGACAGGTTGGTCATATTCAACTCAACCCCCTCTTTGCTGTTGCCGCGCCTGGCCAGTGGCCGGACGAAGTGATGTTCCGCCGGGATGCCCAGCGACTCGCGCAGCGTGGTCATCGCATCGAGCTTGCCAGTATTGGCGGGGGTCTCGGTCGTGCTCAGGCGCACATCGAAGCCCGCCGCCTGGAGCAGCTTGATCCCCTCGATGGCCTTTGCCCAGCTGCCTTTGCCGCGGTAGGCGTCGTGATGCTCCGGCTCGCCCCCGTCGACACTCACCTGCAGAATCAGATTTGGATTTCGGATCGCGATGAGCTTTTCAAGGCGCGGGCCTCGAATGAGCATGGCGTTGGTCAGAACGCTGGTCGGCACGCGCGCGGAGGCGTAGGCCAGCATGTCGTAGATGTCCGGCAGCAGGAAAGGTTCTCCACCCGTGAAAAAGACATGCTCGAATCCCAGTTCGGCCGCCTCATCGACAAGCTGCCGGACGTTGTTGATCCCAATCCCCCGGCGCGGCGCGTTCGGACTGCTTTTGGCCACGCAATACGAGCAACGGAGATTGCAATCGTAGTTCGTGTAGATCCACAACTTCCAGTTGAACGCGGGCGCGCACGGGTCGATCAGTTTGACTTCAGCGGTTGGCAACGGCATGGGTTCTTGCGCTCCTCGAATTCCAGCGTCATGATTGTATTCGCAGGTGGCAATCAGCGCTCGGGGCGCCAATTACGAATTGCTTACCGAGCCGAAATCGCCCACCCGCGCAGCCGGGCCGCATGCAGGACGGCGATGACGGTCATGCTGTCCCGAATCTCGCTGGCAATCGTCATCTCCAAAACATCATCGAACGACAGCACCCCAACCTCGAGAAACTCCGTCTCATCGGGGATGCCGGCATCGCGCGTGAGATCGTAGCCGATGTACAGTTCGCCCACCTCCCGGATAACCGACTTCGAGGTGTAGTACGTGCTGACGTGGTCCAGGCGCCCGGCCCGATAGCCGACCTCCTCGACAAGCTCACGCTGCGCGGCGGCCTCGCGGGACTCGCCGGGATGAATGCCTCCGGTCGGCATCTCCCAGCGATGGCCCTCGCCATACACATACCGCCACTGCCGAACCATGACGACGTGGTCGTTGTCGAGAAACGGCAGCACACCCACGCAGTCGGCGAAAGAGACGACCCCGTAGAGCGTCTGCTTTCCGTTGGGCATCTCGGCGATGTCCTCGCGCACGCGCGTCCACTTATTCTCATACACGGCCCGGCTACTCACGGTCGTCCAGGGTTTGGGTGCCATTTTTTGATCAGGCTAACGGGTCACAGGCTCCACTTGACGCCGCAATTCTGGCATGGCCAGGGGGCGGGCGCCTCGCTCAGTACCGCGCCGCGAAGCTCCTGATACTTTGGGCCGTTCCAAACAGCCTCAAGAGGCTGCTCAAGAATGTTGCCCAGCATGATGGTCTGGTAGTCCGGGGCCGCGAATGGGGCGATACAGCACGGAAGCGCGTGCCCGTTGGCGGTGATGTACATCAGCGTCCATGGGCGCTGGCAACCCTGCCACGGGTGCGCCCCGTGGACCTGCAGGCTTTCGCCGGGGGTCGTCGCGCCGCTGGCCGTGAACGTAATCCCATTCGCTTCGGCAAGCGCCTCGCACTCTGCGATCACCCGCGCTTGCAGCGCTTCAAGCGTTTCATGCAGACTCTGGCTTGCCACGGCCGTGGCCGCCTCGTCGAGCTTTGAGCCGTCCCCAAAGTAGACCAGCCGCTGCAGATGCACTTCCGGCACGCCGGCCGCGATCGCCCACCGGACCACATCCGGGAGCTCGGGCAGATTCTCGCGCATGCCAACAAACCACAGGCTGACCGCCGGCTGCTTGCCCTCGAATTCCGCCCGCGCGCGGCGCCGGGCGATGAATGCCTTGATGTTTCCAAGAATCCGCGGTAGTTTGTCGATTCCGCGCAGTTCGGCATACAGGGGGGCCGAGATGGCGTCGAGGCTGATTCGCAACTGATCGAGCCCGGCCACCACGATCGCGTCCCCGCGGCGCTCGTCCAGCAAGACCGCATTCGTGTTGAAGAGTGTCTCAGCGCCACGCTCCTTCAGGTGGGCGATGAAGCGCGGCAATTGAGGATTCATCAGCGGCTCGCCGATCCCGTGCAACACCACCCGGTCGATGCGCGGAAGCGGATCTACCACCCGCCGGAACTGGTCCCAGGTGAGATGATGCTTCGGCTCGAGCGGAAGAAAGTGATCATAGGTCAGCGGACAGCTCTTGCACAACGAGTTGCAGTGATTGGTCACTTCGATATAGAGCTGGCGCGGCAGGTCGGGGGCAATCCGCCCCCGATCCGTCACAGAGGCGAAGGATTGTTTTGAAGCCATAGGCGTGTATTGGGGGCGAATTCGGCGGGAAGCCGTTCAAGCGCCAGGCGAAGCCGGGCCAGATCTTCGATAACGTCGACATCAAGCGTGGCGGGAAGCATCTCCACGCGAAGATTGGCCTGGCGGGCGGCGGCCAGCGTGTCCGCGAGCACCGCCGGTGTGCTCATCTGAATCGGCACGAGGAGCTCCGCGTGCGGGGCGCGCAGCGCCATCAGATAGTAGCCGCCATCGTCGGACGGCCCCAGCGCGACATCCGCGCCGGTATCCA
>JBKJQK010000267.1:0-2715 GCA_046594095.1 Anaerolineae bacterium
GTCGGCCGTCACCGCCAGTCCGCGCGGCTGGAAGTGCCGGTCGGCGTTGTCGGTGTTGCAGTCGCTCGTTCTCAGTTCGACGTTGCCGATAACGCTCGGCAGGGTTGGGAAGAACACATCGCTCTTGATGATCGAGATCGTATCCTGCACGCTGTTGGCAACATAGACGCGCTTGCCATCCGGCGAGATAACCACGTTCCAGGGCTCCGCGCCGGTGACCAGGTTGGCCTCCACATTGCCGCCCGCGCCGCCACCCGTGATGTGAATGACCGACACGGTGTTGTCGGCCGCGTTCGCCACATAGGCATACTCGCTGTTCGGGTCAATCGCCACGCTTTGGGGGTCATCGCCCACCGTGATTCTGCTGACCAGGGCGTTGGTGCTGGCATTGATGACATACACGCTGTCGTCGCTGCTGTTGACCGTCCACACAAAAAGCCTGTCGTTGGTCATCGCGATCGGGCTGGAATTGGTCGGCCCGCTGTAGACCGCGTCCGGAACGCCTGGCGGCGCCGCAACTTGGGGCGAAGGCAGGCTTGCGATCGCGCCAAGGGTCACGCCGAGCGTTGCGCACAGCGCCAGGGCCAGGGCAATGGACAGCGCACGCGAGCTGCGCCGGTTGCGGTCACGCTTCGACCTCAAGTCGTTCACAGAGCCTCCCCCAAACCACGTTTGCCTAAACGCTCGGTAGCGAAACAATACCCGGCCTCGCTACACAGCCTTCGAAGATTGGCAGCAAGGGCAGCCAATCCGCGAACCCAAAAAGATTCTATACGAATATTGCGGGGTGTCAATTCCATTTTCGTCTGGCATGATCGTTCAGACCAATACCAACCTTCGCCCATTTTGGCCGCTACCCGGCGGCGTACTTGGCGACGCCTTGGGTTTCCGCTTCGACATCCTCTCTGCCAGAGATCGCGTCGATCTCTTTCTTCCCCGAGAGGATCTTCCCAATTTGATCCGAATTCTTGACCATACCAACGCCGCCCACGATGGCCCCGGCAATGGGCAGTGCCGGAACTGCGCTGCGCGGACCCGCCGCGCAGTTCCGGCGCGACCGTTTCCCGGGCCATCGCATGGGCGGCCACCCTTTTCGATGGTGTCTTCGCGGCCGCTGATTTTGGCTGTTGGCCCATGTCCCCCCTGTGATGGACGCTCCATTTCATTGCCTGAAAAGAACGACGGCGAAAAGGGCGAAAGCCGGAAACAAGATGAGGCTCTGGATTAGCGCAAATTGGCTCAAGGGGCGCATTCGCCAAACGGGGCAATATTCGCCATAACCACCAACAAGCACCCGAGCGGCATGCGGACCTGCCACAACCCGCGCCCGGATCAGCCCCGCGCGGAGTCAAAGGATGCTTTCGCCGATTGCCCCAAATGGCGAATGCGCCAGGCGCAAGTTGAGGACTACAATATCGGTTCGGGTCGGTATCCGCGAAACGTCGCCGGCAGATACAACAGTTCGCTCAATATTGGGATCGGTGTCGGGTATTCCTTGAAAGCAGGCGCGGGCCTGTGGCATGCGGGGGGTTCAAAGCGCCATTCGTTGAATGGCGCCCTAAAACTTGGTGCTATGCAAGGAGAAGACCGAAATGACAGTGGACAAGCGCGACATGTATCGCCTGCCGTGGTCGTTGAACGACAACGCCATCGCCTGGCTCGAGGTATCGGATATCTGTAACCTGGCTTGCGAAGGCTGCTATCGCCTTCGGATGACCGGCAACAAGACGCTTGAAGACGTCAAAGAGGAAGTCCGCTTCTACAAGCGCTGGCGCAACCCGGACAACATCTCGATCGCCGGCGGCGAACCCCTGATCTATCCGCATATCGTCGAGCTCGTGGCCTATATCAAGGAGCAGAAGATCAAGCCGGTCGTGCTCACCAACGCGATGGCGCTCACGCCCGAGATCCTGAAGGAGCTCAAGAAAGCCGGGCTGAGCGGTTTCACGATTCATATCGACAGCCACCAGGGCCGCCCCAACTGGCGGGGCAAGAACGAGAAAGAGCACAACGCGCTGCGCCAGAAATACGCCGACATGATCGCGCGCGAGAAGGGCTTGTACGTTATCTTCAACGCCACAGTCTATCCCTCGTCATATAACGAGATCCCCGACATCCTGAAGTGGGGCCAGGCCAACATCGACAAGGTCCAGGGGCTGGTGTTCATCACCTACCGGACCGCGACAACGGACACGACGGTGGGGCTCGACAACACCCGGCATGCGGTGGACCTGAGCAAACTCAGCTACACGACCGGGCATTTCGACGAGAAGTTCGTCACCGGGCCGGAAGTCGTCCAGAAAATCCAGGAGTATTGCCCGGAGTTCGTGGCCTCGGCCTACCTGGGCGGGACCCAGAAACACGACTCGTTCAAGTGGACGGCCGGGGCCGTCATCGGCACCAAGCACAAGGTGTTCGGATCGGTCGGTAAGCGCACAATGGAACTCTCCCAGGCCGGCCATCACCTGTTCAACGGCACGTATCTGGCCTATCTGTCGGAGGCCAATATCGGGCGCAAGGTGTTTGCCCTGGCCCCTCTGGACAAGGCGGTGGGGAAAGCCTATCGGACGTATGTCAGTGACGTGATGCGCCATCCGGGCCATGCCTTCGACAACGTGTATGTCCAGAGCATCGGCATCATCCAGGCGCCCGACATCCAGCCGAATGGGCAGGCGGACATGTGCGATAGCTGCCCGGACATGACCTACTTTGACG
>JBKJQK010000291.1:0-5833 GCA_046594095.1 Anaerolineae bacterium
GCGACGAGCGGGACCACCATTAGGCTGCGCAAGCCGGCCTCGGCGGCCCAGCTGGCCAAAATTGGACTTAGCTCAATCGATACGTCGCTGATGGTGACCGGGCCGGCAAGGGCGTCAATGGTCAGCAGCGGCAGGTTATCAAGCTGCCATTCGGGCTCGGTGTGGGCGACAGCGACGCGATCGGAGGTTGCGCGCGGCAAAAAGGCGTTGTCCGTTTCGTCGAGCAAGAGTAGCGTGCAGCGCCTGGCGCTGACCGCCCGGACGGCCAATTCCGCGACAATACGAAGCGTCTCGTCGAGGTAAGCGGGCGCGACGACCGCCTTGGAGACTTCCGATATTGCTGACAGCTCCTGCATCCGGCGCTCGGTCTGCTCGAACAGGAGTGCCCGCTCAAGCACGCCCGCGACCATGTCGCCAATCAGTGTCGCAAACTCGATGTCCCCGTTTGACCAATGCCGAAGCCGGAATGTCTGAACGTTTAGTCCGCCAATGGCGCGATCTCCACTCCGTAAGGGCACCGCCATCAACGAGCGGAATGGCTTCTCGCGGGTGTTAGGGACCTGGTGAAAGCGCGGATCACTCCATGCATCCGAGACGGCGACTGGCATCAAGTGCAAGGCCGCCCAACCCGTCAGGCCCTGTCCCACCTCGAGCTGGGCGCTCCCAACCGCCTCGGCAAAAAGCCCCGTCGTGGCCCGCAGCACCAGCCGTTTTCGAGGCTCATCGAGCAAATAGATCGAGCATGAGTCAGCGTCGAGCGCGCGGGTCGCAGTCCGGGTGACGGTTTCGAGAATTGAGCGCAGGTCCGAAACACCGTTCACCGCTCGGAAGATCTCTCGGACGGCCTCAATTTCGCGGGTGCGCTGCTTGAGCAGTTCGCGCTCGGCAATGATGGCCTGCTGATTCATGTCGCTAATCATGGGCGAGGCTGGCACTGGCGAGGTCAGCGCTCGGGAGTGAAGGGGTTGGGCGTCGCATGTGGTGGGCGAGTATACCGATCAGGATTACGCCATTCGAGCATGACCGCCCATCCGCCGGTCACGTCATCGTGGATGTACTCCGGGAGCAGTCCCCGCGCGACAAATCCGTTCCTGAGCTGGGTTGATAGTGTTGGATCGCGCAGTTCGCCGGCCGCAACCTTGTTGACGTACTCGAAGGCTGTCATCGCGGGCCGATATGCGGCATAGCCTGGGATCAGCCCGCATACCACCTGACCGGCCAGACCCAGCTCTCGACAGAGCGCCTTGCGCCGATCGTAGAACATCCTCGCGATGCCCAGGCCGCGGTAGTCCGCGGCCACGCACATGTCGGCGCCATACAAATAGTCTCCGCCAGGCGCGTGGGTGTTGAACCAGCCTTGGTCGGTGTCTTTGTAGACACTCACGAGGTGCGGGGCAGTGAAGTCGATGTCCAACAGGAACGTCGAGGTAAACCCCGTCAGGACCATGCTGCGGGTATCCACCGCCACCCACTGTCCCTGAGGAAACACCACAAGGTGGTGGCGAAACTGGGCCGCCGAGAAGAGCGCTGACGGATCGAGGGTCGGAAAACAATCTCGATCGAGCGCTTCGCAATACTCCGCATCCGCCGGACGCATGTTTCGGACGTCGATAGTTCCAGTCATGACTGCGCCTCAGGTCACCAAATCCGGCCGTGCGGGTTGCTGGCGATGGCAGCGGCCCGGGGAAGATTGGCCATGCGCGTCTCGGCGCAGTCGGGGTTGCGCCATTCGAGTACGGTCGCCCATCCGTTGGTCGGCGCGTCCTGCACATAGTTGGCCACCAGACCCCGCACCACAAAGCCATTCCGCAACTGGGTCGAAAGCGTGCTGTCGTAGATGGCCTCAGCCCGGACGTGGTTGACGTACTCAAAGGCCGTCATGACCCGCTTGAATGCGCTGTAGCCCGGGATCATCCCGCACACCGCCTGGCCCTTGAGGCCGAGCTGCCGGCTCAGGGCCTTGCGCGCATCGTGAAAGCCGCGCGCAAGGCCTCGGCCGCGGAAGTCTGGATGGACGCTCATATCGGCTCCGTAATAGTGTGATCCGTGGGGGTTGTGGCGCCAGAACCAGCCGTCACTGACGGCCCGCAGAAATGTGTGCCCGTGAGTGTGATTGAAGTCGAAGTGGGTACGGAAACCGGCCGTCATGCCAATCACGCGCCCTGTTGCTGATTCCAACGCTACGAACTGCCCATCGGGAAACAGATGCAAATGGTTGGCGAGGTGCGCCACCGTCAGGAGTTCTTCGGGCGCGAGCGTTGGGAAGCAAAGGCGCTGGAGGGCAGCGCAGTGGTGGAGATGTTCGGGGCGGGTGCGGGTGATAAGTATGTCACTCAAGATGCTCCTTTGTCTCAAAGATAAGGTTCATGCAGGCAGCCCTTGTTGCTGCGCGGCCTGCCCCATGGCTCGTGCCGCCGCAACCCCGGTCCCTGCGCCAGTGATGGGCGTTTCAGAGAACATTGGCATGCGGTTCTTCATCGGTTGTGTGTTTGCTACACCTCCCTGGCGAGTTAGGAAAACAAGTATAGCCGGGCCGGGCGAATCTGTGGCGCGGGCAAAGGTCGCGGCCCGCCGTGGGTGAATGGCAATTGGAAAATCGCCGTTACACTGGGAGCTACGAGTTCAATATCGCGAGAAAGTGGAGGGCAACATGGACGTGAACGCTGCGCAGGTGAGCTATCCCGAGATCTACAACCACCTTTCTGGTGAATCCACCAGCGACGTGCTGAGGGCCTGGCGCGAAAACGATGGCGAGATGTGGGTGCCGGAAGCCTTCGAGGTCATGGAGGGTCTGCTGACGGAGCGCCTCGGTCATGCTCCGCCACCTCGCGGGACACCGCATGGAGATATCGAGAATGCGCTTGATGGGGGCATTGACGAGATCGCATCGCCCACGGCAGGCGATGATGATGAGTTGGCTGACGATGAAGACGATGAAGACGAAGGGGACGATGCCGATAGCGACGAGGAAACTTACGGCCCGATCCTGGAGACCCTCAGTGAGCGTTATGTGTGCGGGGTCTGCAAGAGCGTAGGCGCGGTAGTGGAGAGTGGCGGCCCAGCCCGCGATTACGCGTTCGCTTCATGTCTTCAGTGCGGCCACGCCGATGTCTACAACCTGGCAATCCTGGAGCAGGCGCCTGAACTCGGCGCCGCCATGGACCTGCTGTTTGGGCCTGCCTAGGCCGGCCCGCGGCGCACCCGACCGTCAGATCGGCCCGTGTTGAAGTAATGCCGTGTGGTATATTTCTGCGGCTCGTTCACGGGCTGCCTTAGCTCAATCGGTAGAGCAATCGCTTCGTAAGCGATAGGTTTCGGGTTCAACTCCCGTAGGCAGCTCTTGTTATCCTCGCTATCCACGCTCCGGTTGTCCGCCCTTCAGCAGATCCCGAACTTCAAGCAGGCTCAGAGTTTTCGCTCCCACATTCAGGTCGACCGGCAGTAGCGCAAAGGCGCGGGTCTGGTCGCCTCCCATTCCGCCGTGGGAGGCCTGCTGATTTTCAAATGGCGCAACAGCGCCATTTGCGTCCACGGCGCTAATGGCAATCAGGTCACCAGAGTCCGGATGGGCGGCCAGGGCGGCCAAATGTCCCGCGCGCTCATCGCCTGCGCCAAAGGCAAGGAGCGGGTCGGTCCCCTTCACGAGACCTGTCGCGAGATTGCGGCTTCCGCTCAGCCCGCGGGCGACTCCATTCCGGTCTAGAACCAGTCCGATCCATGGCAGGTTTGCGAGGACATGGCCCAACAGGTCCATGGCTTCCCGGGAGGCAGGCGCGAGGGCGTAGACGTGGGCGAGGTTGCCCGAGGGCGCGATGTGCCAGTCCCGGTTCGTTGTGCGAGTCATGGCGGTGATTTCATCGATCAGACTCCCGCCGTGGCGGTCTGCGAAACACCGACCGGGTGAAAGCCCGTGGTCGGAAAGCACGACCAGGCGGGGCGGCATGGCGCAACGACGCGTTGCGTTCTCGATCAGCGCAAGCGCCCGCTCAAGTTGACCAAGGGCCCAATCCGTCATCGGCGCGTCAAGACCCGCGTGATGGGCAACCTGGTCATAGCCAAGCAGGGTCGCGTAGACCGGTCGAAATCCATCGGCGATCGCCTTGCAAGTGGCGGCGGTGGTCTGGCCATCCATGAATCCCGCCACGGCCAAACCGCGGACCAGGGCCGCAAGTCCGGACCCGCTGGCGCCGGCCGGCCAGCGCGTCTGAAGTAGCGCCTTGATGGAAACGTATCGCGCGTTGGACGGCCGGGCGCCGTCGCTCAGGACGAAGGCGCGCCGGGCCGCTCCAGCCGGCCAAACAACGGTGATGGCTGCCCCGCCGGCGAGGAGACCATCCGAGGGTGGCCAGCGCGTCGCCGCATGGCGGACATCGGCCGGCCGGCGTGATATCCGGCCGTGACCCGCGGCGCGGTCGTACCATCGGAAGCCGGGCGGCGGGGATTGGACGCCAAAGAGCAGGGTGGCCTGGGCGCTCGAGGTCTGCGAGGGCAGGCCACTGTCGAGCGTGCTCAGGCGGTGGGTGCCGTCGTCCAGCCAGCGTTGGAGGGTGGGCAACATCCCCCGCGCGAGAGCAGCGGCCAATTGCGGATGCGAGAGCCCGTCGAGCTGGACGATGACGAGGTTCGACATTTGCCGCACGCAATCAATTGTAGGCGTTGGTGTCCCTCATCCTTGGCACATCCTCCAGCCTAGAATGGACCCTATGAAATGGACAGGCCGCATCGTGGCGGCGATTGCCTTGATCCTTGCGGCCGGCCTGGCCTGGCTGGCCTTCCAGCCCCCGCCCCCGGCCCAGGCCCGGGCAGTTGTGGAGGGCCTGGCCCCGGCCGACACGGGCGCGCGGTTTGCCCGGGCAACGGCTGCGCGTGACCTTGTCTTCCCGCGCGACCACGGCGCGCATGCCGAATTTCAGACAGAGTGGTGGTATTACACGGGAAACGTGAGTACCGCCGAGGGGCGCCACTTTGGGTACCAGTTCACGGTATTCCGGCGCGCGCTATCGCCCGATTCCCCGGCGGCCAACGGCACCCTTGCCAGCAATCAGCTCTACTTCGCTCACTTTGCGGTTACCGACACCGACGCCAACACCCATCGCGCCTTCCAGAAGTTCAGCCGGGGCGCGGGCGGGCTGGCCGGCGCCGAGGCTGATCCCTTCCGGGTGTTCATTGAGGATTGGTCGAGCACAGCCGTGCCCTCGCCTCGCCGCGCCGGCCTTGATGCGGCCGCGGTCCGCCTCGTTGTCCGCTTCGATGGGTATGCAATCGATCTCTCCCTCGACAGCGCCAAACCGATGGTCCGCCACGGCGATCGGGGGCTGAGCCAGAAGAGCCCGGATATTGGAAGTGCGTCGTACTACTACTCTTTCACCCGGATGGACACGCGCGGGCGGATTACAACACCCAGTGGCGCATACGAGGTCAGCGGCCAGAGTTGGATGGACCACGAGTGGAGCACGAGTGTCCTGGATGCGCAGACCCGCGGCTGGGACTGGTTCTCACTCCAGTTGAGCGACGGGACCGAGCTGATGTATTTCCGGCTTTGGCAGGCCGACAACCGCGAGGGCGCTTCAAGCAGCGGGACCTGGGTGTTGGCCGACGGCGCGACCCAGGCGCTGGCGCAGGCCGACGTCGTGATTACACCGCTCGGCAACTGGCGCAGCCCGAAGAACGGCGCAACGTATCCCAGCGGCTGGCGGATCCAGATCAAGGACCGCGGCGTCGACGTGCGCGCTTCTCCGCGAATCCCGGACCAGGAAATGAATCTTTCCTCGGCCTACTGGGAAGGCGCGGAGAAGCGCGCACGTCGACGCCGCGGTCCTTGATCTGGATCCGC
>JBKJQK010000566.1:0-3512 GCA_046594095.1 Anaerolineae bacterium
GGTCAGCCTGGTCTACACCCCTGTCGAGCAACGCAGTCGCGGATATGCCTCGGCGGTCGCCGCGGCGCTCAGCCAGCGCCTGTTGGACGCCGGCCACAGCTATTGCGCCCTCTACACCGACCTGGGAAATCCAACGTCGAACAGCATCTACCAGAAGATCGGCTACCGGCCGGTCAGCGACGCGACCGAATACAGGTTTGGATAGAAAGACCCGGGGCGCTCGTTTGAGCGCCCCGGGTTGATGTCTCCTCCTGGAGACGGTCTATTCAGTTCCGCTACGGCTTGGCGGGCGTTTTGGCCGGCTTCTGCTTCGGTTCAGCCTTCAGCCCGTTGGCCTCGCGCCAGTCCTTGATCGCCTTGCGCAGGTCGCGCCCGGCCCCGTGCAGATCCTGGTGCGCGCTGCGCAGATCCTCGCCCGCGCTCTTGACCGTCTGTTTGGCCGCCTCGCGGTCCGTCACTTCGCCGGTGTCGCTAAACCCGGCGTGGGTCCGAAGGGTCACCTTGGCCTTGTCGTGGGCGATCTGGGCCTTGTTGATCCGGACGGTGTAAGCGGCCAGGGCGGTCCGGAGCGCGCTCACGTCCTTGCCCGCTGCGGCTTGCGTGTCGATGAAGCGCTCGGTCTTGGTCTGAACCTCAAACGCCTTGCGCAGCCGGTCGCCCTGGGCCACGGCCGCCTTGCGCTCGCGCATGAGCATCTTGGTGAGTTTGTGGCCTTCGCGCTCCGCGGCGTCGATCTTTGCGGCCGGGGTCGGGGGCGGCTGAGTCTCCGCGAAGGCCGCGCTGGGCGACAGAGCAAAGGCGCCCGCGCTCATCATCAGGGCGGCCATGCCGCCGGTTACGTACTTGTGGATGGTGTTCATTTTGATTCTCCTCGGTATGCGTTTGATCAGGTTTGGTCAGGTGCGATCAGGCGCGATCAAGTTTGATCAGTTGAGTCCGTTCCTCATTTGGCCGCGCCCTCGACACCGTATGACCAACACGATAGGAGCGACCTGTAATTGGCGCATCAGGCGGAGGTAAACGGGGCGTAAAGCCTGTCTCCGCATCGCGTATCCGAACGAAATGCGGATCACGATTCGCTCATGCGTCAAAAGTAAAATGAGGTCATATGGCACGTCTGTTGAAACGCATTGCGCTCGGAACCATCATCGTCCTGCTTGTCATTTCGGCCGCGTTTGTCGTCTGGACGCGCCTGTCGCGCTACTCCGCCTTCCCGGAGGCCGCCGCGCTCGGAACTGCCTCAGCCAAGGCGCCTGAAGGCTGGCTGGTCTTCAAACCCAGGGTGCCGAACGGGAGCGGGATGGTCTTCTATCCAGGCGGGTTGGTGGACGCCGCCGCATACGCCCCGCTGGCCCAGGCTTTGGCCGACCGCGGGTCGCTGGTCGTCATCACACCCGTCCCGCTCGATCTGGCCTTCTTCAGCATCAACAGCGCGGACGCCGTGATCGCCGCCTACCCCGAGGTCGCGCGCTGGGCGATTGCCGGGCATTCGCTGGGCGGCTCGATGGCCGGAGAATATGTCGGCGCGCGCGGGGCCGAGATCGCGGCCGGCAAGAGCAAGATCAAGGGCGTTGTGATGTACGGGGCGTACATCCAGGAGAGCGCCGGAGTGGCGAAACTCCCAATTCGCGGCCTGTCGATCTACGGCTCAAACGACACGCTGGCCAAGCCGCCCATCACCCCCCGGCAACGCCTGGCGGGCGCGCCGGCCGGCACGCAATTGATCGCCATCGAAGGCGGCAACCACGCCATGGTCGGCGACTACGGTCCCCAGCAGGGCGATGGCCAGCAGACCGTTCCCCTGCCCGAGCTCCGCCGCCAGATCGTGGACGCGACGGCGAGTTTTCTCGCGTCCTTGCCCTAGCGCGCCGACGACTCAAACATCGGGGCCAGCAGGTTGTCGGTCGGCACATAGTCGTCGGTCAGCAGAAACTGCGGCCCGGCGCTCACGAAGGCGTCGAAAGCCGGATCGTCGACCAGCCACCAAGCGACATTTTGCGCGCCATCCCCGCCGTCGAGCGCGCGCAAACGCTCCAGATCGATCGGCTTTGGCGACGCCAGCAGCACAAAGGTATTCCGGGTCATGTCCTTCCAGAATCCGCCCGATGGCACAAAATAGACATACGGAAAGGTCTGGCGCAGCGTGCGCACAAACGCCGTCACGAACGGCAGGTCGTTGCCGTCGATCAGGTTCAGCATGTAAATACCGTCGTCGGTCAACTGGGCGCGGACGAGCTGGTTGAACTCGCGCGTCGTCAGGTGATAGGGCACCGAGAAGTCGTTGAAGGCGTCGCCCAGAACGAAGTTGTAGCGCGGCGCGCCGGGCTGATTGGCCCGGTTGACCAGAAACAGCCGCGCGTCCTGGCTGTACGAGGCAATCCGGGTATCTCGTGACAGCTCGAGATGCCAGTAGGCGGCTTGGGTCACCATCGGGTCAATCTCAGCCACATCGATGGCCGCCGACGGAAAGCGCTGCTCGATGAACTTGGGCAGGGTGTAGCCCCCGCCGCCGATGAAGAACACCCGCTGGCCACCGTCGCGGGCCTGCAAAAACTCGCTCACCTCGGCGCCCACCCGCTCATACGAGTAGCGAAGCTGGGTCGGGTCGCCCATCGCGGTGTAGCTGTGGACCAGGCGGTCGAGGACCAGCACCCGCCAGGTCTTGCCGTCGAGCTCCTCCTCGCGAACCTTTACGCAGAAATAGTCGGTCTCGTACATGCACGCGCTCGCCACCCAGGCAGCCGGAACAAGGGCGATCGCGATGGCGGCAACGGCGCCGGCCAGGCCCAGATTGAGCCGGTCACGACGGAACCACCGGCCAAGCAGCGCGCCCATGGCAAGCAGCGCCGTCCCAACGCCCAGCAGAATCGGCCGGGTGCCGATGGCTGAGACCAGCCAAAAGCCGGTGGCGAACGTGCCGACAATGCTGCCGAGCGCCGACGCGGCGTAGATCCGGCCGACCCGGGCGCCGGCGCCCTCGATCTCGCGCAAAGTGAGCTTGATGACCAGAGGCGAAATCAGACCCAGCATGATGCTGGGGAGCAGGAAGATCGCCCCGATGAAGAGCGCCATGCGGACGAACAACGGGATGCTGGTCGGGAGGGTGAGGCCGAGGTTGCCAAAGGACTGCATGGCAGCCAGCACGCCAATGCTGCCAAGCCCGGCCAGCCCAAACTCGAGGCCCAGCATCTGGCGGGTCGCGAAACGGTCGGCCAGCTTGCCGCCAACGAAGTTGCCGATGCTGATCCCGGCCAGCATGACCCCGATGATGCTCGTCCAGGTGTAGAGCGAGACCCCGATCACCGGAGCGAGCAGGCGCCCGGCCACCAGCTCGATCACCATGATGCAGACGTTGCTGAGGAAGACGATGAGGGCGGGGCGCCAGAGAGGGTCGCGGGCGGGCGGCATGGACCGCGATGATAGCGCGGCTTCGGGGATCGGTCCTTCGACTGGCGCGAGATCATGTGACAGGATGAACAGGATGGCAGGAGGCTTGAGCGCCAATCCTGCCA
>JBKJQK010000004.1:0-5474 GCA_046594095.1 Anaerolineae bacterium
CGCAAGACAGCATCCCGCAAAACGACACTCTGTCGGCGGCCATCGCCGTGGGTGGCCCACCGCGGGTATTGCTCGTCGCCGGCGCGCCCGCGCGCGGCGGTGTGGATGAGCTTGGACCGTTTAAGGCCGCCCTCAAGTCGGCGGACATCACCTTTGACGAAACCACCCCAGGCGCGATGCCGACCGAAATTCAATCCCTGGCCGGCTATCAGTCGATCGTGCTGGCCAACGTCCCGGCCCGCGAACTTTCGCAGCGGGCGATGTTCTCGATCCAGAGCTATGTGCGCGACATTGGCGGCGGCCTGGTTGTGATCGGCGGCCCGAACAGCTATGGCGTTGGCGGGTATTTCAAGACCCCTCTCGAAGAAACGCTTCCGGTCGAGATGCAGGTCAAGGATCCAAAACGATTCCCATCGATCGCGATGGTCATTGTGATGGACAAGAGCGGCAGTATGGGCGCTCTCGAGAATGGGGTCCAGAAGATTCGGCTCGCGGCAGAGGCAGCGGCCCGCGCGGTGGAATTGCTGAATGAAGACGATGAAGTCACCGTGATTGGCTTTGATACGAGCCCGGTCGACATCGTCGGCCCATTCAACGGCCGGGATCGGGGCGCCTACATCCCCAGGATTGTGCGGATTGGGGTGGGCGGGGGTGGCATCTACATTTTCGAGTCGCTGGAGGAGGCGAACAAGATCCTGTCCCAGACCACCCGTCTGACAAAATTCGTCATTCTGTTGGCCGACGGCAATGACAGCGAGCGCCAGACCGGCGCGCGCGAGCTGGTCCAGGCCATGCGCGCGCGCAACATCACGTTGAGCGTCGTCGCGATTGGGGATGGCAGTGACGTCCCGTTCTTGCGCGACGCGGCCCGATTGGGCGAGGGGCGCTTCCATCTGACCAACCGGGCGGCCAACCTGCCAAATATCTTCACTGAGGAGACTGCGCTCGCCCAGCGCAGTTACATCATCGAGGAGCCGTTCTTCCCAAAGTTGGGCGCGTCGTCGCCGATCCTGGCCGGCATCAGCGCGGTGCCCCAGTTGCGAGGATATGTGGCCAGCACCGCCAAGCCAACGGCCCAGGTTATTCTGCGGGCCAGTGACAGCGACCCGCTCATGGCGGTCTGGCAGTATGGCCTGGGCCGCGCGGTGGCATTCACGTCCGATGCGACGACGCGCTGGGCCCAGCCGTGGGTCAACTGGGCCGAGTTTCCGCGTTTCTGGGCCCAGGCGGTGCGCTGGACGATTCTGGACCGGATCGATAGCGGCGCCCAGGCTCGCGTGACGCCGCGGGGCGGCCAATCGCTCATCGAGGCCGACCTTCCGGCGGCCAGGATTGCGCTGGCGAACGAAACGCGACTGCGGGCGACTCTGATCGATAGTGATGGCAACGCTCAGGTCGTGGCCCTGGCCCAGACCGCGCCGGGGCACTTTGAGGCCGAGGCTCCGGCGGCGATTCCGGGCGCCTATCTCATCCGGATCGAGTCGGTCGACCTGGATGGGGTGGCCACCCTCGAGCGGACAGTGGCCTATGCCCGCCCGTATTCGGCAGAGTATTCGCCAGTAACGGGCAATCCTGCCGCAACGCTTGACGCGTGGGCGGCTTTGGGCGGCGGCGCGCGGCTGAGTTCGCCGGCGGAGGCGTTTTCCCTGAACGTCCCGGCCGCCGCATCCCGAACGGACCTCTTTCCGATCCTGATGTTGCTGGCGACGTTGCTGCTGCCCTTTGACATCGCCGCGCGGCGGGTGGTCGTGTCACTGAGGCGGGTGTGGGAGCGCCTGTTTGCTCGCCGCGTTGGGCTGGCGCCGGCGATGGCTTTGGCCTCGACCGAGCGCATGACCCGCTTGATGGCGGCCAAACGCAAGACGGTCATCGGCGCCAGCGCGCCGGTCGCCGCGCCGATGGGCAGGGCCTCACTTCAGGCAGAGCTTGCCCGCCTGCATGAGCAACCCGCCCAATATGCGGTCGAGGACGCCCCCGAGGCCCCCCTGGTTGCGGCCAACGCCGCGGCCGAGCTGCTTAAGCGCCGCCGGCAGCGCCAGCAGAAGCCGCTCGAGGCGAAGTAAGCTGTCTGGCTGGCCTCAACCGCCCAACACAGCCCCCACCAGTCCCCTCTGTCCGCGGACCAGGTCGCCGGCCGGCATGGGCTTCTTTCCTTCGAGCTGCGCGTCAATCACCTCGAGCGTGCCCGCGCCACACACGATCCCGATCGTCTTGCCGAGTTGAATCACCGTGCCCGGAGTCTGGCGGGCGATCGGCGGCGAGATGCGCGCGCGGAGCACCCGCAACTGTTTGCCGTTCCAGGTCGTCCACGCCCCGGGCCAGGGCGTCATCGCCCGGACCTGGCGCTCGATCGCCTCGACCGGGCGCGCCCAGTTAATCCGCCCATCGTCTTTTTTGATCAGACCGCAGGTTGTCGCGAGCGCGGCATCCTGAGGGTGGGGCGGCATTTCGCCGCGCGCGTAATCGGGCAGGACGTCGCGCAGAAGGTTGGCGCCCAACGCGCCCAGACGGTCAAGCAGGCTCGCCGTCGTATCACCGGCCAGGATGGGCTCCCGACGTTGGGCCAGAATCGGACCCGTGTCAAGTCCGGGATCCATCCGCATGAGGGTGATGCCCGTCTCCAGGTCTCCGGCAGCAATCGCGGCCGGGACCGGCGACGCGCCCCGCCAGCGGGGCAGCAGCGAGGCGTGCACGTTCAGGCAGCCCATCCGCGGCATTTCCAGGACCGCGCGCCGCAGGATCTGTCCAAAGGCAGCGACGACGATCAGATCCGGCCGCATTGCGGCGAGCGCGGCGATGGCCTCGGGCGCCTTCAGGCTCGCGGGCTGAAGCACGGGTAACCCTAGCGCAAGCGCGGCGCGTTTCACGGCCGATTCCGCCAGCGCCTGTCCGCGGCCGGCCGGCGCGTCGGGCTGGGTGACCACGCCGACGACCTCATAGGCTGCCGCGAGGGCGCGCAGCGAGGGCGCCGCGAACTCGGGCGTGCCCATGAACACAATCCTCATCATGGGCAGGATTCTAGCCGCCGGGCGTGAAGGGTGCATTCGCCAATGGGGGCAACATCGGCCATCTCGATGCCGGTTCGTGCGGGCGGTGCCGGGGCCTCGAAGGCCACGGCCTCGCGCCAGCTCGGTGCTCCGTCATTGGCATTCCGGATGCAATCGCGAACCTGCCCCCATTGGCGAATGCACCCGCCGTGAATCGCGGCGCGAGCTGGAGTTGGCTGGCGGTCCCCTTCGTATTCGGCCCGGCCTTTTTGGCCCGGGAAACGGGTTTTGACGTCTCCCGGCAGTAAACGGTTGCATTACCTGAATACTTGGTTAGAATAGGGCCAGACCGCAATCAACCGTATACAGGAGAACACACGAATGAATACCCCTACCAATTCCAACCAGAAGCTCTACCGACTGCTCAACTATCTGCTCTCGCCAATCATGCCCATCATCGTGCTGGTGTCGGACAGCATGAAGAGTGACCCGGTACTCAAGAAGGACGCCGTTCAGTCGCTGGCTTACACCGTCGTCGCTTTCGTGATCTCCATTATCTTGACCGTGACGGTCATCCTCGCCTGCATCACGCCCCTTCTCTTCATCCCGTCGATCATCTGGGCCATCCAGGCTTACCAGGGCAAGGACATCAACATCCCTGTTATCACCGACTTCTGCAAGAAGCAGAACTGGTTCTAGCGCGCGCGCCGCGTGATGCGGCCACGAATCTCGACAAAGGGCGGGCCTGCTTCTGCAGGCCCGCCCTCACCGTTAGCCATCGCGCCGTCGAACGCCATTTCGCATAATCCATGAAGCTTAAGCTGATGATTCCCGGACCCATCTCAGTCGAAGACGACGTTCTCGCCGCGGTGGGCGCGCCCGTTCAACCCAACTACGGACCCGACTGGATCCCGATTCACACCGAGCTGAAGGAAATGTTGCGCTCCGTCATCGGCACTTCCAGCCGGGTCTTCGTGACCGCGGGGTCGGGCCACGTTGGGGCCGAGGTCGTCTTCCAGTCCCTCTTTCGCCAGGGCGACCGGGTTCTGGTTGGCAACAACGGCTTCTTCGGCGGGCGCTGGATTGAGGTCCTGAGCGTGATGGGTATCGTGCCTGTGGTCGTCGAGGCGCCCCTGAACCAACGTCTTGACCCCGACGCCGTTGACCGGGCCCTGGCCGCCGATCCGTCGATCAAGGGCGCCCTCATCGTCCAACTCGAGACCGGCAGCGGCGTCCTTAACCCAGTGCGGGAAATCGCGTCCGTCTGTCGAGCCCGCGATCGACTTTGCATCGTCGATGCGGTGTCGTCTCTGGCCGGCACGCCGCTGCCGATGGATGCCTGGGGCATCGATGCCGTGGTGTCGGCGTCCCAGAAGTGCCTGGGTGGCGTGCCCGGTCTCTCGGTCGTAGCAGTCAGTGATCGGGCCTGGGCGGTGGTTGAGGCGATGCCCGCAAGCGAAATCCGGAGTTGGTATCTGAATCTCAGGACCTGGCAGAAATATGAGGACGAATCGCCGGCCTGGCACCCCTATCCCGCGACGATGCCCAGCCCGGCCATGCTCGGGCTGCATGTGGCTCTAAAGTCCTTGCTCCGGGAAGGCCTGGCTGCCCGGCTCGCCCGCTACCAGCGCCGCGCGGATGGTCTTCGGGCGGCCCTCGCCGAGATGGGGCTTAAGTTGTTCGTTCCGGCGGAGTGGATGTCCCCGGTCCTGACCGCCGCGGTCACGCCGCCCGGCGTTCGCCCACTTGACGTGATGCGCCACATTCTGGAGGCCGAAAACATTATGATCGGGATGGGGCTCCCGCCATTGAGCGCAAATGTGCTCCGCTTTGGGCACATGGGCGTGGCGATTGACGATGCTGACATCGCCCGTATGCTCGGCCGTCTGCGCGAGGTCATCCCGAGCTAACGGCTGCTTGGGCAAGTGATTCCCCCGTGTTTCGGGACAATATTCCCGGAAAATCGGGATGGGAGCCCATGACAGCGGGAATAACGCGCGCTAAGCTAATTGAGCATCAGCAAACGTCCGCCAAAGTCGGCCTTAGTGGGAGGTAACTCACATGGCAAACCGGGCAATGGTGAACATTCCGTCAAGTTAACGGCGGTCCAATTCGGAGGCATCCCATATGGCTGCGCCCAAAATACGTTCTGACTACGACCAGCTCAATCAAATTGGCCAGAAATTCGGACAGGAAGGCGAAAGCACTCGTCAGATGATCCAGAACCTGAGCAAGAATATCGATACGCTTCGCGGCGGCGATTGGATCGGCCCAGGAGCTAAGGCTTTCTACCAGGAGATGGACGGCGCGGTGATGCCCTCGCTGAAGCGTTTGGCGTCGGCCATGGACGCGGCCAAGCAAGCCTCGGCTCAGGTGCGACAGATGATGCAGAATGCGGAAAATGCTGCTGCCGGAGTGCTCCGGCGTGAAGGCAACGGGGCGGGCGGTGGTGGTGGCGCGGGCGGTGGTGGTGGCGCGGGCGGCGGT
>JBKJQK010000015.1:0-3772 GCA_046594095.1 Anaerolineae bacterium
GTCCGCTCGCGATCAGTCTATGAAAAGGGCGCCGAAATGAACCTGACAGTTGTCTGACAGTTGAGGCGACGGCAGACCGCCCGTCAGGCGCCCCGCGGCGGATCGACCGAGATCGGGAGGACCTCTTCGGTCAGCGCGGCCGGGTTAACTGGCGGGTTGCGCGGGGCGGGTCTTTCCACAATCGGCTTGGGTCGCTCGTGCGGCCGGGGCGGGTGGACTTCGATTTCGGCCGGCGCCGTCTGTCCGGCCCGGGGAGTCGTCGGCGGGGCAGGCGCGGCAGGCGCGGGCGGCTCCGGCGGCTGCCAGGGCGCGCTGTTTCGGACGGCCCGCTTGACGGCCTGCAGCGCAAGCCAACCCTTGAGAGCCGTGATTGGATCGAACACGCCCAGAGAAGGGTCGCGCACGGCCATGAACCAGGGGCTGCTGCGCGGAACGACGATGTTGATCTGCCCATGCGTGGCGACGTAGTCCCACAGAGCCTGGGCCATGGATAGCGAGCCGGACTCGGTCACCCGCAGCACCCGGTCGCGCCAGCCGATGATGCCCAGTTCGCGCAGCGCTGCGACCCGGGTGGTAAAGATGAACTTGCGCCCGCGCACATCGGTCACGGCAAAGCGCGGGGCTGGCTCGGCGGCAACGCCGGTGATGCCCATCCGGTCGTTGATCCGGATGGATTCGCCCAGCAGATCCGCGATCTGTTGCCCGGCGACACTCCCCCACTCGCGCTGGATGCGCTGTTCGAGATCAGCCCGCCAGGCGCTCAGATCGGCCCGGCTGGTCTGTTCGGAAATCGCGAGCTGAGTCTTGCGCAGGCTTTCCATGGATCCGCTGATCCGCAGATTCGACAGGATGATCAGCGCGATCAAGCCGCCCAGGACGATGTAGATCAGCAGCTCGGAAATCCGCGCGCCAAGGGTGGTGTTGAGGGTCGGCGCGGCCGCAGGCAGGGCTGGAGGCGCGGTGGCGGCCGGGGCGCGGTCGGTGACCAGAGGGAAGTCGACCCTGGCTTGCGCGGGCAGGGTCGAGGTTAGGGCGCGATACCCGGCCGGCGGAATGACCGAGATACCGGCCCCGGGGCGGGCCCGCAAAACGTATTGGCCCAGATCATCGGTGAGGGAGAGCGCGTTGCCATCCACGCTGCTGACCCGCGTTTCGCGCACGGGCGCCTCGCCCAGATCGCACAGACCATTCGCGTTTTCGTCGAAACACACCATCCCCAGGACCAGCACAACATCGGGATCCTGCGCGTCAAAACGGCTGATATCGCGCGGCTCACGGGCCGGCACGGTGATGGGCCGGGGCGTGGGCATGGGCGTCGACGTCGCGGGCGCCGCAGTCGGCGGCACGGCGGTGGCCGGCCTCGTCGGCGTCGAGGTCGGCGGCAATGGGGTTACGGTGGGGGGCGGCTCCGTCGGCTGGGCGACGACAGCCGGGCGCGGGGTCGGCGGGATAGGCGTCGCGGTGGGCTGCGGTGTATAGGTCGGGACGATATACAGCGGAAAAGTCGCGGTGGGCGCCGGCGGAACCGGAGTCGAGGTCGGCGGTGGCGTATACGTGGGCACAATGTACAGCGGAAACGTCGCAGTTGGCGGACGGGGCGTCGCGGTTGGCTGCGGCGTCTGGGCTGCCAGCGTCAGTGGGCCCGCCAGAGCGATCGCGATCAGACCAAGGACAAGCCACCTGAGTCTTCGGATCACGGGTGCACCTTGTCGATATCGGCGTCCAGAATGATGAGTTCGATTCCTGGCGGCGCCACTCTGCCCACACTCAACACACTAAACTCAAGGTCATACTGTGCTCCCATACTGGTGTCATTCACTAAGTTCCACAGCCGAAGGTAGGCAATAAACGTAATGTTTGGCGGCACTTGAAACTGAAAGCCGCCGGAAAATGGCACCCGGTTTGCGCCCCCGCACACGTTGAAGTCGAGGCTGCCGATGGGCTGGGCCAGCGGATTCAAACCCGTTGCGAGGATTGTGTATGTCTGCACCGTCGTCAGGGTCGGAAACACCACCCGAATCACATCCGTGTCGGTGATCCCCGCTCCTGGCCCGGGTTGGAAGGTCCGCGTTTGAATCTCACCCGGCTGAATGGCTTTCGCCATCGCGCAGGTGTCGTCAGACTCATAGGCATCACCCGGGATAGGCGTTGCGGTTGGCGTCAGCGTAACCGTGGCCGTCGGCGTCGATGTCGCTGAGGCAGTTGGGGTTGGCGTGTGGGTTAGGGTCGCGGTCGCGGTCGGAACGGGCGGAGCGTAGTCGCGCAAGATGTAGGGCACGAAGATGTGCCGGATTGGTAACACTGTCGGCGTCGCCGTCGGCGTGTCGGTTGGCGTAGCGGTAGGGGTCGCCGTTGGCGTAGCTGTCGGGGTATTGGTTGGCGTAGCGGTTGGGGTCGCCGTTGGCGTGTCGGTTGGCGTCGCTGTCGGGGTATTGGTTGGCGTAGCGGTTGGGGTCGCCGTTGGCGTTGCGGTAGGTGTATTCGTCGGCGTTGGCGTTTGGGTCGGGGTAGGCGTGGATGTAGGCGGGTTGAAAATGCGCAGGAGCGCCTCCGAGCCAATGACCGCGCCCAGGTTCGACGTCGCGGTAATCCGAATTGTCGTTGACGCTTGATGGGGCAAGCCCATCGGAAACACCACAAGCGCGGCGTTAAACGCGCGGCTTTGTCCGAGACCCAGGCTGATCGTCGTTGTCAACAGCGTCGTCTCCCAACCGGAAGCCGCCTCAATCGAAAAGGTTTCGGTCGTATTGCTGCGATTGACCAGCGTCTGGGGCAGCACGACGACCGTGCCAGGAGACGCATCGATGATCCCGCCGGTCGGGGCAAGGGTGGCCGAAGGCGCATAACCGGCGATGAGCGTCTGGGTGAACGTCCGCAGCGTGGACGGATCCTCGACAAGCGCGACGGTGATGACGGCGCTGGCCTGGGTGCCGCTGATCACGCCGGCCGGCACGGCGTTTGAAAAGGCGTAGTTGGTCGCCTGCCCGCTGAACAGTGAGGCGGCGACGCTCTGCGGCGGAATGCTCCACGGGCCGGCGATGCCGGCCGACACAATGGCCCGGCAATTGCTGGCGCTGTCGAAATTGATCCGACTGAGCGCAATCGCGCCGGACGGGGCCGTGGCGACCGGCGCGGCCAGCGACGCGTTGAGCGAATACGAAGCCGCCATCTGATACCGGTCGGACACGATCGGGATCGGCGGCGGAATACATTGAACACCGGGCGTGCACGCTTGAACGCGATAGCTATAGATGACGTGATCGCTCGTTGTCCCGCAGGCCGACCCGCCCGTGTGGAGGACGCTTTCCAGGGTGATAATTTCCCCCGGCGTCGTGCCGCTGTGCTCGTTTGGGTCAAGCGAAACCACGAAAAGCGGCATGGCGCCTCGGACAGTGTCGGAGAAGTAGGCCCCCACATAATTCATATAGCTCAGGGCAAGCGGATGGGTGACCGTTATCGTGGTCCATGGCGCGACGACCCGAAATGCGCTGATTGGCCCGGCAAAAGCGCGATCGACGTTGGCCGCTTCGAAGGCGCCAAGATCGCGGGCGGCGTCGGTATAGGTGTAGTTCTTGCCCGCCCGCGCGCGCGGAAGATCATCCGCATCCAGGCCGGCCACATCGAAGGCCTTGTCCTGGGCGATGCTGCCGGTCAACAGATGCAGATCCGCATCAGCCTGGATGAAGCCCGGATCACCCGTGATAGCGCCAGTCTCGGTGATTTGGCTCTGTAGGTCCGCGCCGATCTCGCCATTGAACAGATTGCGCTGAAA
>JBKJQK010000202.1:0-9579 GCA_046594095.1 Anaerolineae bacterium
CACGCTCGTCCCGATTGGCCCGCTGACCAATCTCGCGCTGGCCCTGCAACTTGAGCCGCGCATCGCATTGCATGTCAAGCAAGTCGTAATGATGGGCGGGAGCGCGCTCGCGCCAGGCAACGTGTCGCCGCTGGCCGAGGCCAACGTTCACAACGACCCGCACGCGGCCTCGCTGGTTTTCAGCGCCGACTGGCCGATCACGATGGCCGGCCTGGACGTGACGGAGTCGATCCCCATGGATGACCGCGATTTCGTCGCGCTGGCGGCCTCGCCCGACCCGCTCGCGAAGTTCATCACCACCATCGTCGGCCACTACCAGGTCTTCCACCGCGACTGGTATGGCATGCAGAACGGGGCCATCCACACCCACGACGCCTGCGTGATCCTGCAATTGATCGATCCGGCGCTGTTTGAGGGCGAGCGCTGGCCGATCACAGTCCCGCTCGAAGGCCCGGCCAAAGGCGCGACCATCGTCGACCGGCGCGGGCACTTCTACAAGACACCCCCGGTCAACTGCCTGATGCGGGTGGATGCCCCGCGCCTGGTCGCGACGTATCTCCGGAGGATGGGCGCTTCGCGTTGATAACGTTGGTAATGTTGGGAAGTTAGGAACGTTACCAACATTACCAACGTTACAAACGTTACCAACGAGAAACGCCGAACGGCGCGAGCGCCCGCGCATCCCCGCCGAGCGCGGCCTGAACCAGCAGCTTTCCAAACACAATCCCGAAAGGCATGCCGTGTCCGCAGAAGCCGCCGGCATACCAGATGTTGGCCTCGCCGGGCGCGCGATCGGCCACTGGCAGGTAATCGGGCGTGAACGCCATCGGGCCAGCCCAGCGCTGTGAGACCTGAAGGCCGGTCAGGGCGGGAAAAAGCTCGGGCAGCACGCGTTCGATCCCCGCCTGGACGTCCTCGGTCGTGTCGTGGCGCAGCGCGCCAACATCTTTGTCGGGCCGGGCCGCCCGGCATCCTCCGATCACGATGCTGCCATCCAGTGTCTGCTGCCAGTACTCGCCCGTGGGAGTGATCGACGCGCCCATCCCGGGCCCAAAGACCGGCGCGATCGGGGCGTAGCTCAGCGCCTGACCGCGCACGGGCACGATGATGTCGCGGGCGGCCGGCACCAGCCGGCTGATCCAGGCGTTCGCGGCAACGACGACGGCCCTTGCCCGAATCGTCCCGCGGGTGGTCACGACGTGCGTTGGGGTGATCCCGGTGACGGTGGCCTCGACCAGGGCCGCGCCGCGCGCGGCAGCAGCCTCGGCCAGCCCGCCGACCAATCGGGTGGAGTGGACCAGGCCGGCGTATGAGGCGTAGCGCGCTCCCTCTATCGCAGGCCCGAGCGTCGTGCCGACCAGAGCCTGGGTCTGGGCGCGGGTGAGGGCTTCCACGGGGAAGCCGTCGGCGTTGAGCGCGTGGACGTTGGCGACGATGCCTTCCATCTCCGCCTCGCTCAGGGCGAAGCTTAGATTTCCCGCCTCGCGGTACCAGCAGTCCAGGCGCTCCTCGCCGATGATCTGGCGGGCCAGCGACCGATTCTCCGCTGTCACCCGCCAGATTGCCCGGGCCGTATCGCGCCCGAATTTTGCGATTGCGCTCAGGTAAGGCAGCGCGGCGCCCTCCGTGACGAAGCCGCCATTTCGGCCGGAAGCTCCCCAGGCGATCCCCTGCTGCTCGAGCAGGGCCACCCGCGCGCCGGAGCGGGCCCCCCAATATGCGGCTGATACACCTAGCACACCCCCGCCAATGACCGCCAGGTCCACCTCGTCCGGCGGCGTCTGGGCCAGGGTGGGGGTGGGGAAGCTCGACTGCCAGTAGGAGACGCTGTCTGGGACGTTCATCCCTGGATTATCCCGCCGCCGTGTCACCTTAAAATTTCCCGATATGCTGATTCTTTAATGTGATTACAGCGCTGTGGGTGATATAGTCCCGCCGCTTTCAGGAACACCGCTTAGCAATTCAGCGAGGCGGTCCCCTGGTTGAGGAGGAAAATAGTCATCTACTAAATGGAAGAGATTGTCCGTCGGGCTCGCACCCCTCGTGCGCAAATCGCAGTCGCAACTGAACCCACCCACGCTTCGCTCGCTGGAACCGTTGTCCGTAAGCCGCTCAAGACCCCTCTGAGCGTTTACGCGGCAACACCGCCCTCACACAGCATTTGGCAGGTGCCCTCGCCGTCTTTGGTGATGTCGCCCGCTCGCGCCGTCGCAAACTACGAATCGATACAGCGCGCCTTTCCCTACGCGCATGTCTGCTACACGGTAAAGTCCAACGCCCACACCTCAATCCTTGAAGCGCTTTCCGCGCTGGAGAATGCGTGGTTTGAAGTCGCTTCGGCCGGCGAGGTGCAAGCCCTTGCGGCGTTCGGCGTTCGGGGCGAACGCATCCTCTACAGCAATCCCGTCAAGCAGGCCTCGCACATCAAGATCGCCGTCGACCATGGCGTCAAATGCTTCTCGTTTGATTCCGAGGCTGAGATTGAGAAACTGGCCGTGTACGTCGATCAGGGGCCGATCGAGGTTTACTGCCGGATGACCGTCCCCCACGCGGGGGCATTGTGGCCGCTCACCCACAAGTTCGGAGTCGAGCCCCGGCGGGCCATCGACCTGCTCAAGCTCGCCCGTGGGCGCGGCCTAAAGCCGGTCGGGATGGCCTTCCACGTCGGATCGCAGTGCATTCGACCCGAGACATGGGCGGACGCCCTGCGCACCATCGCGCCTGCGTGGCGCGAGGCGCAGGATGCGGGCCTCGAGCTGGATCTCCTCAACCTGGGAGGCGGGTTCTCCGCGCCCTACACCGGTCCAGTTCCGCCGCCTTCGGCGATCGCCTCGGTGGTTACACCCCTACTGCCGGACCTGGCTCCGGGCGCGACCCGCATCATGCTCGAGCCGGGGCGCGGGGTGAGCGCGACCGCCGCCGACATGGTACTCGAAGTCATTGGCGTCGCCGAGCGCCCGGACGGGCAAACCTGGCTGTATCTCGACGGAGGCTACTTCAGCGGGTTGTATGAGATTCCGGATGGGATTCGACCTTCCGCCCGCCCGATCATCCGCGAGACCCGCCCGGCCAAAATGCGGACGTATCGCCTGGCCGGACCGACCTGCGACTCGATCGACAAACTGTTCGAAATGCGCTCGCCGGTGGAGATGAAGGTCGGCGACCGTCTTCTGCTGAAGATGACGGGCTCGTATGTCTACGGCGTCGGTTCACCTTTCAATGGGTTTGCCGTACCCCAGGTCCTGAACGCTTCGGAGTGGATGATGGACCTCGACGAGTTCGCCGGTATCTGTTAGCGGCTCGCCCGGATCCAGTCTGATTTCTCACGCGAAGCCGCGAAGCCGCGAAGAAAAATAAATCCTTCTTCGCGGCTTCGCGGCTTCGCGACTTCGCGTGAACCGTTTCCCCTTCGCGGCTTCGCGTGAGAAGAGCGGCTACTTCTTCGCGCGGGCTTTGGTCTTCGGCGCCACCTTGGCCTTTGGCGCAACCTGCGCCCGGGGAGGTCGCGGGGACTTTTTGGCGGGTGGTTCGACCGCCGGGGGAGGTTCCGGCGTAGGAGCGCCCATCATGTCGTCCATTCCGTCGCCCGCCTCGCCGCCAAATGCGTCGCCCATGCTCGCCTCGATTGCGTCGGGGGACTCGCCACGCTCGAGGCGGTTGACCACTTCATCGAACTCGGGGCCAAAAGCCTCAGCGCCGTCGTCCCGCGCCTGAGCAGACATCTTGCGCATGAAGCGCCCCAGCGATCGCGGATCGCTTTCGTCGAGGGACGCCATCTCTCGCTCCATGTCATCCGCGCCACTCTCGTCGCTGGCCGCTTCATTCGCGCTTCCGCCTCGCAGCACGCGCACGCGGGACACCAGGCGCTCGAGCCCGCCCTTGCCGCAATGGCTGCAAATGGCCGCAGCGTGATCCACCGAAGAGAGCGAACGAAAGAACACGGAAACGCGCCGCTTGCAGGCCGGACAGCGGTATTCATAGATCGGCATTGAAAAACATTCTACTGTAGAATCACGCGTAACCATGCAACGCGCTTCTGCTGCCGGCATGCCTCCGACGGCGCCCGATAACCCCTACGACATCAAGACCCATCCCCTTCTCGTCATCGTTTCAGGCCCCTCCGGAGTTGGCAAAGACACTCTGCTACAGCGCTTGAAAGACCTTGGTTGCGACTTCTGGTTTGTCGTGACCATGACGAGCCGGGCCCAGCGCGACGGCGAGGTCGACGGCAAGGATTATTTTTTTGTCAGCCGCGAGGAGTTCGACGGGTTGATCGACGCCAATGAGCTGCTCGAGCACAGCATCGTCTACGGCGAGTACAAGGGCATACCAAAGGCCCACGTGCGTGAGGCCCTGGCGACAGGCAAGAACGTGGTTATGCGGATTGACGTCCAGGGGGCAGCCAAGATCAAGAAGCTTCTGCCATCCTCGGTAACCGTATTCCTGATGCCCGAATCGGAGGAGGAGCTCATTCGGCGCCTCACCGAGCGCAAAACCGAAACGCCCGAGGGGTTGCGCCGCCGGATCGCCTCGGCGCGCGAGGAAATGAGCCGTATTCCTGAGTTTGATTACGTCGTCGTGAATCGCGCATACCAGATGAATGACGCGGCCGCCGACATTGAAGGCATTATGCGCGCCGAGCGCTGCCGGATTGGCCGCGAGCCCATCCGGATATAGGAGCTCAACTGTGCGTCGCATTCCGACCGTCCGCCCGCTGTGGACGTACATCATCCTGGCCGTAAACGTTTTGTTTTACGGGGCCATGGAGTTGAGCGGCGGAAGCACCCGCACCTCCGTGTTGATCAACTTCGGCGCGAACTTTGCGCCCCTGGTCGACCGCGGCGAGTTCTACCGGCTGGTCGTGGCCAACTTTCTCCATATCGGGCTGCTCCACTTTGCGGTGAATTCCTACTCGCTCTACGTGGTTGGCACGCGGCTGGAAACGTTGATTGGACACCCTCGATTTGTCATGTTGTATCTGCTTACGGGCGTCAGTGGCGCAATCTTCAGCTTTGTCTTCACCCATGGGCTCTCGGCTGGCGCGTCTACGTCGATCTTTGGAGTCGTTGGCGCGCTCATTGCGTATTTCTACCGCCACCGCAAGGCGCTGGGCGACTTTGGCCGCCAGGCGCTGCTCAGCTCACTGGCGACGGTGGCGATCAACTTTGCGTTTGGTCTCACGATTGCTACCGTTGATAACTACGGGCATCTGGGCGGGCTTCTGGGGGGCCTCGCCCTGGGTTGGTTCTTTGCGCCCAAGTACGAAGTTTCTGAGCTGGCTTTTGGCGTGTTTCAGGGCCGAAAACGAACCGTTGAGCCCGAACTGGACAACGGTGAATTGATGGATACCAACGCGCTCAATAAGCAGTGGGTGGCCGTTCTCGTGTTTGTGGTGGCCATGGCCGGCCTCGTCTATGCCCGGATCGTCCTGGCCTGAGCTGCCGGCTTTTGCGGGCGGACAATGCCCCTGGGTGGGATTAACCGATGAAACCGATATGTGTTCTGGGAGCCACCGGCTTCATCGGCGGGCAAATTGCGCAGGCAGCGGTCGCGCGCCGCTGGCCCGTTCGCGCCATTCGCCGGCGGCCCAATGCCGTCGGCGCGCTGGGTGACGCGCCCGTCGATTGGGTTGGCGCCGATCTCGATGACGCATCTTCCCTCGAATCCGCCATGCGCGGCTGCGGGGCGGTGTTCCACGCCGCCGCGCGTTATCCGCAGGACTTCCGGCACATCCCAGAAGAGGTCTCCCGGGCCGAGGCTGAGATCCGGCGCGTTCTCGCGGCCGCCCGCCACGCCGGCGCGGAGGCGTTCATCTATACCAGCACGCTGACGACGGCGGCGGCCTGGAAGCGCGGGCAGGGTCCAGGACGCTTGATCGATGAGCGCGATTTCTATATTCCTGGTAGCGCGCGCAGCGCCTATTACGAAGCCAAGTTGGCCATGGAGCGGATCGTCCTTGCCGAGCGGGACTTACCCGTTCAGGCGCTCCTTCCGACGGCGGTCTTTGGACCGGGCGACGTGAAGCCAACCACGGGCGTGGTGCTGCGGGATGCCGCCCGTGGCCTGTTTCCCGTCTATTTTGAAGCCACCCTCGACGTCGTTGACGCCCGCGACGTGGCTGTCAGCCATCTTAGCGCCCTCGAGCGCGGCGTCTTCGGCGAGCGATACATTCTTGGCGGGCACGCCGTGTCAATGCTCGAACTTCTGGGTACGGCCTGTCGCCTGGCCGGGCGAAAGCCGCCCGCGCTCCGCATCTCGCCCCGGTGGGTGGCGGCGGCGCTCCGTGTCGCGGATGCCATTCCAGGTGTGCTCGTGCCCGAGAACATGCGGACTTTCGAATACTGGCAGCCGATGTCGTCAAACAAGGCGCGCCTCGCCCTTGGGCACTCCGCGCGGCCGTTCGAAGAGACTGTTCGCGATACCCTTGCCTGGTTTGCGGCGCAGGAGCCGGGCCGGCCTCGGTAGAATCTCACCCTGTGATGCGCAAGCTACTGGCTGGGGCGCTCGCTGTCGCGCTTCTCGCCGCCTGCGCCCCGCCACCGCCTGAGCCTACTCCGGCCCCAACGCTCGAACCGGCCCAGGGCCCGACGCGTACGGCCGTTCCGGCTGGGCCGACCCCGACCACAGCCCCAGCCCCGGCGGTGAGTTTGGTCTTTGTCCTGGCCTCCGCCCAGGCAGACGTCGAACCGGCCACCGGGCTACTCTCAGCGGCTTCGGCGCGGGCCGTGACCCTGGGGCCTCTCGGCTCGCTTCTGGCTGGCCTGGCCGAATATCCCTCAGCGCGCGTCGCTATTGCGACATCGCCGGCGCTGCTTCGCCAGATTCGGCTCATGACCCAATCCGGAAGCGCGACGCGTGACGTCTTTTGGGAGCTCGGACAGCGGCCGGCCGTGGGCCTCACGCCTGATGAACGGCGAACCGTATTGAGCCGGTTCTTTGGCGGCCGGTCCCCTGAACGCGTTGCTCGGGATGAGCAGCTTTTCCCTCGCTGGGCAGAGTTGCGCCGGAAACGCGACGACGCGATGCAGCGCGGTCTGGACGACGCGGTCTCCGCCTTTGCGGATGCTGACTACCGGGACCTGCAAGTGCTGTTCAACCTGAACTTGTTCGATCCCGCCGGCTTGGGCCGGGCGCCTCTGGCGGCCCTGGTTGCCCGGGGACGGGGATGGACCGAAGAGGACAAGCGAACGTTGTTCGAGGCTACGGCCGCCGGACTTGCCGGGAACTTGCGCGCCCTCGGCGCCAGCGCCGCCGCCGGCCAGGTCGAGCTCGCGACGTTGCCCCACGCTGAATCGCTGCCGATCGTTTGGAGTGCCGGCCCGGCATATCCCTATTCGGCGGATTCTGAGCGCCTGTTCGATATCGCTCGACGTGAAGTCGCGTTGCTGGCTGGGGCGCCCCCGGCCGGATTGGTGTTTCGCGGGGGTGCGGTGCCCTCTGCGCCCGCTCAGCGTTGGCTGACGGGTCGCCGCGGTTGGGTGCTCACCAGCCCTGGGACTGCAATTTCGGATGGCCTTGTCGGCGCGCCTGGTGTGTTGGCGTCGTCGCTGGCGCTGCGCCTGGATTCGGCCGACGGCGCGGCGAATCTGGTGTCGCGCATTGGCGCGCTCAAGCCCGCGGAATGGCTGATTGTTCAGGCCGATCTGCGCGTCCCGGACAATCCTGAACAAGCGCGCGCGGCGATCGAGACAGCCCTTCGCGCCGCCAGTGGGACGGGCACAGCCGTACGGTCGCTCACGCCTCTGGGCGGGTTGGAGCTTGGCCTTCGCCCGCTTGCCGTTGGCGGCGCCGAAACCGCTCTTGACCCGCAAATCGAAGCTTCCGATGCGCTTGTCTCCGAGCTGATGCGAACCCGGGGTTTTGTCGAGGAATATGTCACTGGCCGGCGTATCGCCAGCCTCGATGTCATCAACGACGCCCGGGATATTCTGTTGAGCGCTACCCATCGATCCTGGTTTACCCAACGGGCCGACATCGCGCCGGCCGACCAACGCCGAACGGTGGTCGCCCTCCAGCGCGGGGTTTACGCGCTCCTGGGCGCCCCGGCGCCTGACTATCTTGACGCGCCGCTCGGGTCTGCGCTGGTCGCGCGGCTTGATCGGCCCTCCGGCGGCCTGATCACACCCACGATTGATGGGTTGGTCGACGACAAGGAATGGTTGGCTGCCGCCCGGATTGTGTCCGATTTCAAACTGCCCACCCAGGCTGGGAATGAGCTTCAAGCGTATTACGTTGGGGTCAACGCGAAATCGCTGTTCGTTCGAATAGACGCGGCGCAACCCTGGGCGGCCCTGGTCGAAGGCGCGCCTTCCCCCGCCCGGCTGGGGGTCTATTTACGACGTCCGGGCCCGGGCCCGTCGGCTTTTGTGACCCGGATCGGCGGCGATGGCGAGACGAAGAGCCCGCTGGGATTCACGGCCACCCATTTGCTCGAATGGACTGTCGGAGAGCCGGTCTTGGCCGTGTTTTCGGCCAATTCGATAGGCGGGTGGGCGCTGCTGAACCAGGGTCAGGTCGGGTCGGCTGCGCTGGGTTTTGGGGAGCGCAGTCTCGAGTTCAGCGCGCCGCTAGAGGCGCTTGGCATCGAAACCGGCAATCCGGTGTCGCTGGTGGCCGTATTCCGGCATGAGGGCGCCCCGCTTACGCGTTTGCCGCGCGACTCCGTTGCCGAATACATTGTGCCCGATATCGGCACCCCTCGGCTCATCGGACGATTTGACGACCCAGCGGGTGATGACCACGGACCCGGGGCCTACGTGTATCCCGAGGATGCCGTGTTCACGCCTGGAACGTATGATCTTCGCCGGGTGACCCTTCAGCGGGATGCGGCCGACCTCATCTTTGGGATCGAACTTGGGGCCGCCATCCGCAACCCGTGGGGATCGCCCATTGGCCTCTCCCTGCAAACCGTCGATATTTATATCGACAAGGACCCCGGCAAGAGCACAGGGCGGCGCACGCTGCTGGAGGGCCGTAACGCTGCGCTGCCTGCCGGTTACGGCTGGGAGTACGCAATTTGGGTGGAGGGATGGAACCAGATTCTGTTTATGCCTGACGGGGAGTATGCGGTGTCGGCCCGGGACAAAGTCAGGGTTCGGGTCGCCATCGACGCCCGCGGGAGGATTACGGCCAAGGTGCCGTTGGACGCTCTCGGCGGGGGTGATCCGGCCCTGTGGGGCTACACCGTCGTGGTGTTGAGTCAGGAGACCTTTCCGACCGGAAACGCCCGGCGCGTTCGCGATGTCGATCCCGAATCGAGCCAGTGGCGGAGCGGCGGGGCGCCGGCCGATGCCAATCACACCCGGATTCTGGATGCGCTTGCGCCCGCGGGCGCAAGGCCGACTCAGGAGGCTGGGTTGAGCGGATATCCCCCACTCAAGAATCTTTCCGAGCGGCCGTCGCCAGACGAACTCCCGCTTGCCCCTGTGGTTACAATCAGGCCCCTTTAGGAGACAGGAAAATACAGATGCTGGGACTACGCGTTTTTGCCAGGGCCATTCGCAATATCTGGGAGGAGATGCTTCCCCTGGGGTTGATGAGCCTATTTACGTTCGTCGCGATTTCGCTTGCGCCGGCGCT